>JBKJLP010000335.1:0-5223 GCA_046596735.1 Mycobacteriales bacterium
TGCCCATGACCACCCTCGAGGGCTGGGCCGAGAGCGGCTTCACCGCCGGCGGCACGACCAAGCAGGTCTTCCGCCGCGGCGAGGGGCCCGGTGTCGTGGTGATCCACGAGGTCCCGAGCATCACGCCCGCCGTCCAGGCCTTCGCCGAGGACGTCGTCGACGCCGGCTTCACCGTGGTGATGCCGTCGCTGCTCGGGACGCCCGGCAAGTCGCCGGGGGTGAGCAACACCGCCTCAACGCTGGCGAAGGTGTGCATCTCCAAGGAGTTCAACACCTGGGCAACGGGGCGTACATCACCCGTGACGGCGTGGCTGACGTCACTCGCTCGCGACCTGCACGCCGAGCTCGGTGGACCGGGCGTTGGTGCGCTCGGCATGTGCTTCTCCGGCGGGTTCGCGCTGGCGATGATGGTGGACGGTCACGTCGCCGCGCCGGTGCTGTCGCAACCGTCGATGCCGTTCCCGGTTACCAAGGGTCTGCGGGGCGACCTCAACCTGTCGCCGACTGACCTTTCCGCGGTCAAGGAGCGGGTCGCCGCCGGCTGCCAGGTCCTCGGGCTTCGCTTCACCGGCGACTCCCTTGTCGGCAACCGCTTCGACACGCTGCGCGCCGAGCTGGGTGACGGCTTCCTCGCCGTCGAGCTGCCGGGCAAGAAGCACTCCGTGCTGACCGAGCATCGCGACGACGCCTCCGTCGCACGCGTCCTCGCCTTCTTCAGCGAAAAGCTCGCCGCCTGACGCTGACCTCCCGGCTCAACTTCCCGCTGGGTGGGGCGTACCCCCACGCGACGCAACGGGGAGGCGGTGAGTTAGAGCTGGGGCATGACCTCGGCGGCGATCAACTCGACGTGCTCGAGGTCGGCGAGGTCCATCACCTGTAGGTACATCCGATCCGCGCCCACAGCCCCGAACTGGCCGAGCTTGTCGACCACCTCCGCGACCGTCCCGGCCAGCCCGTTCTCGCGCAGCTCGGCCGGCTCGCGACCAATCGCCGCTGCCCGCCGCGCCACCTCCGCCTCGTCGCGCCCGACGCACACGATCTGCGCGGCCGACAGCAGCAGCGAGCGCCCAGTCAGCGCGCACGCCTCCCGCACCCGCCCGAACTGGGCCTGTGTCCCGGCCAGCGATGTGAACGGCAGGTTGAACTCATCGGCATAGGTCGCCGCTAGCCGCGGCGTCCGCTTCGCCCCGCCGCCGCCCACGATGATCGGGATCCGCTCCTGCACCGGCTTGGGCAGCGCCGGCGAGTCCACCAGCGAGTAGTGCGAGCCGGCAAAGGAGTACGACCCCGACGCCTCCCACAGCCCGGTGACGATCTGCAGCTGCTCCTCGAGGCGATCGAAGCGCTCCCCCAGCGGCGGAAAAGGAATCCCGTACGCCGTGTGCTCGTGGTCATACCAACCCGTGCCGAGGCCGAGCTCGATCCGCCCGCCGGACATCTGGTCCACCTGCGCGACCGAAATCGCCAGCACGCCCGGCAGCCGGAAGGTCGCCGCCGTGACCAAAGTCCCGAGCCGGATCCGTGAGGTCTCCCGGGCCAGCCCCGCCAGGGTCAGCCAGGCATCCGTCGGCCCCGGCAGCCCGTCGCCGCCCATCGCCAAGTAATGGTCGCTGCGGAAGAACGCGTCGTAACCCGCGTCCTCGGCGCAGCGCGCCACCGCGAGCAGGTCGTCGTAGGTCGCCCCTTGCTGGGGCTCGGTGAAGATGCGCAAGTCCATGCGCCGGAACCTAGTCCCGGAAGCCTGAAGCCGCCCGCGGCGTTAGCCTCAGATGTGACCACCGTGAGCCCAGACGGGCGCAAGATGCTCCGGCTCGAGGTGCGCAACAGCCAGACCCCGATCGAGAAGAAGCCGTCCTGGATCAAGACCCGGGCCGTGATGGGGCCGCAGTACACCGAGCTCAAGGCGCTGGTGAAGTCCAAGGGACTGAGCACCGTCTGCGAAGAAGCGGGCTGCCCCAACATCTACGAGTGCTGGGAAGACCGGGAGGCGACGTTCCTCATCGGCGGCGACCAGTGCACCCGCCGCTGCGATTTTTGCAACATCGATACCGGAAAGCCCGCGGCCTACGACACCGATGAGCCGCGCCGCGTCGCGGAGTCAGTGGCGGCCATGGGCCTGATGTACGCCACCGTGACAGGCGTCGCGCGCGATGACCTCGAGGACGGAGGCGCGTGGCTCTATGCCGAGACCGTCCGCCAGATCCACGCTGCCCTGCCCGGCATCGGCGTCGAGCTGCTCATCCCCGACTTCAATGGCACCCCCGTACTCCTGCAGGAAGTGTTCGCCAGCCGGCCCGAGGTCCTCGCCCACAACGTCGAAACCGTTCCGCGCATCTTCAAGAGCATCCGGCCAGGCTTTCGCTACGACCGCTCGCTCGACGTCATCACCCAGGCGCGCGACGCCGACCTGGTCACCAAGAGCAACCTCATCCTGGGCATGGGCGAGACCCGCGAGGAGATCAGCGAGGCGCTGCGCGACCTGCACGACGCCGGCTGCGAACTCATCACGATCACGCAATACCTCCGCCCCTCCCCCCGCCACCATCCGGTCGAGCGGTGGGTCAAGCCGGAGGAGTTCGTCGAGTTGCAGGCCGAGGCCACCGAGATCGGCTTCGCCGGCGTCATGAGCGGTCCGCTGGTGCGCTCGTCCTACCGCGCCGGGCGCCTCTACGACATGGCGCGCCTGCGGCGCGACGCGCAGGCGATCGAGGCCCCAGCCACCGTGCGCTGAGACGAGGTCGCTCCACGACCTTTTCCCGGCGTTCACCGCGCCGTTACGTACGAGGGCGAGTCTTCGGGTGCAGCCACTCACCCAGGAGGCCAGCATGACCGCTCTTCGCCGCACCGTCCGTACCGCTCACGACCTGCTCCTGCTGGCCGTTCCGCACGGTGGCCAACTCACGGCCCGGCGCAACGCTTGGGCGTCGATGTCCGAGGGCGCCGCCCGGGCCCGCGGCCGTCGGGACGCCGACGCCGCGATGGACCAGGCCATCCAGCGGTCGCGGTTCGTCCTGGAGCACCAGGTCGCCCGCTAGCGCGTTAGCGTGAGGCATGCCCGCCGCCTCGCGTGAATACGTCTACCGCCCCGTCATCGGCCTGACCAAGGGCGTCTTCAGGTCCCTGGGCATCAAGTTCGATATCACCGGCACCGAGCACGTGCCGCTGACTGGCGGCGCGGTGGTGGCGATCAACCACACCGGCTACCTCGACTTCACCTTCGCCGGCCTGGCGATCCTGCCGACCAAGCGACTGGTCCGCTTCATGGCCAAAAAAGAGGTCTTCGACAAAAAGGGGCTTGGTTCACTGCTGCGCGGCATGAAGCACATCCCGGTCGACCGGGCCTCTGGCGCGGGCTCCTACCAGCACGCCGTCAAAGTGTTGGCCGAGGGCGAGTTGGTCGGCGTTTTCCCCGAGGCGACCATTTCCGAGTCGTACGACCTCAAGGCGTTTAAGTCCGGGGCCGTACGCATGGCGCAGGAGTCGGGCGTGCCGATTCTGCCGTGCGTCATCTGGGGCAGCCACCGCATCATGACCAAGCGGCGCAAGAAGGACCTGCGACGCGGCCAACACGTCCGCATCGCCCTCGGCGAGGTCTTCACCCCCGACCCGACAGGCGACCCGACCGAGCAGACCGCCGAACTCAAGCGGCGGATGCAGGATCTGCTCACCGAGGCGCGCGCGACCTACAAGGGCACGCCGTACGACGAGAGCGACACCTGGTGGGTGCCCGCGTCCATGGGCGGCACTGCCCCGACGCTTGAGGAGGCGGAGGCCGCCGACGCAGTGGTCCGCGCCGAGCGGGCCGCCCGCCGGGCCGAGCGCGACGGAGCGTAGGCCCGCCTATCCTTTCGGCCCATGGTGTCGTTACGTCGCAAGCCCAAGGCCGCTCCCCACAAGCCCACGAAGGGCGGCGGCGGCAAGCCCAAGCCCACGCGTGGGGCGCGGGCGCAGCAGATCAAGACGGCCTTCTCGCTCACCCGCAAGAGCGACCGCCGGCTGATCCCGCTGATGCTGGCGGCCTTCCTCGGCCCGTTCGCGCTGCTGCTCGCCCTCGGCTTCGTCCTGGGCCACCCGATCTTGCTCGGCGTGCTGGGTGTGATGGTCGGGCTCCTGGTCGCCGTGGCGGTCTTCGGCAAGCGGGTGCAGAAGAGCGCCTACGCGCAGGTGGAGGGTCAGCTGGGCGCTGGCGCGGCGATCCTGCAGAACATGCGAGGCGACTGGCGCGTCACCCCCGCAGTCGGCTTCAGCCGCGAACAGGACCTGGTCCACCGCGTCCTCGGCCGGCCGGGGATCGTCCTGGTCGGCGAAGGCAACCCGGCTCGCCTGCGCGGCCTCATCGTCAACGAGAAGAAGAAGCTGGCCCGCTGGATCGGCGACACCCCCGTTTACGACGTGGTCGTCGGAGACGCCGAGGGCATGGTGGGCATCCGCGAGTTGGAGAAGCACTTCCTCAAGCTGCCGCGCAACATCAAGCCGTTCATCGTCAACGAGCTCGATCGCAAGCTCAAGGCGATGCCGGCCCAGCAGATGCCGATCCCCAAGGGACCCATGCCCACGCGCGTGCCGCGCCGAGGGCGCTGAGACTCAGGCGCGTACGACGACGCTGCCGACCAGTTTGTCGTGCAGGCCACGACCCTGCCGGTCAGTGAAGAGTGCCGGCAGCGTCGCCGCGACAAGCACCCCTCGTACGAGCGCCACAATCGGGTTCAGCCAACCGCCGCTCAGCCGGCGCACCCGGATCCGGGCCGCGCGCATGCCCGGGGTGGCCCCGCCGAGCGGGAGCAGGACGGCATAAAGCCCCACCAGCGTGCCGATCCCGGCCGCCTGCTTGGCCACCAGCCCCGGATCGGTGACGAACAGGTTGATCATCGCGCCGATGATTCCTGCGACGACGAGGTCGATCACGACGGCCCCGAGGCGCAGGTTGAACGTGGCGACCGAGCCCGGGCCGTCCTTGGGCAGGCCGAGCTTGGCCCCGCGCCAGTCATCGGGCGCACGGGTGACCCCAGCCGCCTCGAGCCCCGAGAGCCAGGTACCTGTCCACGAGGGCATGGATCAAGGCTAACGTCGTGGGCGCACTCCCGCTCAGCGATCCCGCTCGGACGCGTAACTCGGCCGAAACAGTCGGGACACCGCCGGGTCACAGCCCCTGGTTAGCGTGCTGGTAAGCCGTTCACCCGCGACGTAAAGGACGCCCCGTGTTCACGAACGCCCAAGAAGTCC
>JBKJLP010000399.1:0-5638 GCA_046596735.1 Mycobacteriales bacterium
GGCGTACGCGGTTGTCGCTCTGCTGTGCGTCTCTGTTGCCGGTTGGCTCTGGCGCGACCTTCCCAAGGGCAACGTCGCCGATCGCGAGACCACTCCCCCGCTCGGCACCCTGTTGCGTCAGGGCCTGAGCGCGGGACGCGACCCCGGGATCGCCCTGGCCTACGCCGCGGCGTTCCTGTCGCGGGGCAACCTGGCGGTCGTCGGGACCTTCTTCACGCTCTGGCTGCAGGACTTCGGGACCAACGAGCGAGGCCTGACCAGCAATCAAGCTCTGGCCAAGGCGGGCGCGGTCATCGGCATCGCGCAAACCTGCGCACTGCTCTCCGCGCCGCTGATCGGCAAGCTCACCGACCGGATCGCCCGCGTCGACGCGCTGCTCATCACCTGCGGGATCTCCGCGGTCGGCTACTCCTCGACGCTACTCATCACCGACCCGCTGGGCACGGGCATGTATGCCTGCACGGTGCTGATCGGAGTCGGCGAGGTTGGCGGGGTCATCGCCAGCACCGTGCTCATTGGGCAACAGGCGAAGCCGGAGATTCGCGGTTCGATCGTGGGGGTCTTCACCGCGTTCGGAGCGCTCGGGATCCTGTTCGCCCTCGAAGTCGGCGGCCAGCTGTACGACCTGTGGCGGCCGGCCGCGCCCTTCGCGCTGTTCGGCTTCGCCAGCGTCGCCGTCCTGATCTACGGCCTGATCATTCGCAAGCGGGTGGTGGTGCCGGCCGGCGCGCTCGCCAACGATCCTCCCGTCGAACCCTCAGCGCTCGACTGACGTGCTCCAGTGCGCGAGTACCTCGGCCTCGCTGAGGACATCGGCGTACTTGTGGTCGAGGTCGAACAGCGCTTGCTCGTGCGGCCGCGCGTCACGGTCGCCGGACGCTTCCCGCACCACGATCGGGACAAAGTCGTGCTGCAGCGCATCCAGCGCCGAGGCGCGTACGCAGCCGCTGGTCGAGAATCCGCACAGCACAACGGTGTCGACCCCCAAGGAGCGCAGGTCGTCAGCCAGCGCGGTCCCGAAGAACGCACTGGCGTGGTCCTTGACGATGACCTGCTCGTCCGGACGGGGCGCGACGTCGGCCGGGAAGTCGCCCAGTTCGGTCGCGAAGACGGCGAGGGACGGCACCTTGCGGTGAAACACCAGTCCGACCGAGGCGTCATAGCGCACCCGGGTCCAGATCACCGGAGTCCCCGCGGACCGGGCTCCGTCGACGAGGCGACCCACGGACGCGGCTGCGTCCTCCACTCCGGCGTACAGCGGTGAAGCGGGTTCGAGGTAAGCGCGGCAGACGTCGACGACCACGAGAGCCGAGGAAGCGCCGAAGCCGAGCCGACCGCCGAAGCCGGCCGCTGCATAGTCACCGTGTAGGTCCACCGAAGCCTCCAGATCTGGGCCGCAGTGCGTTGACGACGCTCGTCCGCGCTGGGTACGCTGACCGTAACATCGTTCCGCTAGTCGGAACAGCACCGAGGAGGGCAGCGTGGCAGAGCAGGCTGGACCCCTCTCCGGAGTCCGCGTCGTCGACTGCTCCACCGTGCTGGCCGGTCCGCTCACCTGCCAGGTCCTGGGCGACTTCGGGGCCGACGTCATCAAGATCGAGCACCCCGTCCACGGGGACCCGCTGCGCAGCCACGGCGCGGTCAAGGACGGCGTGGGGCTCTGGTGGGCGATGGTCGGTCGCAACAAGCGCTCGGTCGGTCTGGACCTGCACGATGACGGTGCCGAGGTGTTCCGCCGCCTGGTCGCCACTGCCGACGTCCTGGTGGAGAACTTCCGTCCCGGCACCCTTGAGCGGTGGGGACTCGGCCCAGACGTCCTCCGCGAACTCAACCCCGGTCTGGTCATGGTCCGCGTCACCGGCTTTGGGCAGGAAGGGCCGTACTCCTCTCGCCCTGGCTTTGGCACGTTGGCCGAGGCGATGAGCGGGTTCGCCGCCATCACCGGCGAGCCGGATGGACCGCCCACCCTGCCGCCGTTCGGCCTGGCCGACTCGATCGCCGGCCTCACCGGGGCTCTCAGTGCACTGATGGGCCTCTACCACCGTGACGCCAAGGGCGGCGGCGGTCAGGTCATCGACCTCGCCATCCTCGAACCGCTCATCACCGTGCTCGGCCACCAGGCCACGGCCTACCAGCAGACTGGGGCCGTGCAGGGCCGCGAGGGCAACCGCAGCCGCAACAACGCGCCCCGCAACGCCTACCGCACCAAGGACGGCTCGTGGGTCGCGGTGAGCGCCAGCGCCACCCGCATCGCGGAGCGCGTTATGCACCTCGTCGGCCGCCCCGAGCTAGCGGCCGCTGACTGGTTCTCCAGCGGCGTCCAGCGGGCCGAGCACGGCGAGGTCGATCAGGCCGTGACCGACTGGATTGCCGACCGGACCCGCGACGAGGTGCTTGAGGCGTTCACGTCCGCAGAGGCCGCCATCGCCCCGGTCTACGACATCGCCGACCTCGTCGCCGATGAGCACGTGCAGCACCGCCAGGTGTTCGTCGAGGTGCCGCACCCGGTCCTGGGACCGGTTACCCAGCAAAACGTGCTGTTCCGCATGTCGGAGACGCCAGGGGGCATCCGTCATGCGGGCCGCGCCCTGGGCGAGGACACCGATGACGTGCTCGGCGAACTCGGCTACACCGCCGACCAAGTCACCCGACTCAGGGAGCGAGGCACCGTTGGCTAACACCGACGCCCTGCTGGCCGCGGTGTCCGGCGGGGTCGACGTCTTCGACCTCGCCCGACCGCTGATCACCGGGATGCCGCAGTCGCCCAACCACCCGGAGTTCCGGCACACCCTGCCGCGACGCCATGGTGACAACGTGCGGGCCGACGGCGGCAGTGCTGCCAACGACTTGATCGTGCTGGGCACCCACGTCGGCACCCACGTCGATGCGCTGTGCCACGTCTCCCACGAGGGCAAGATGTTCGGCGGCCACGATGCCGCGGCCGCCCAGACCGGGGGGCGATTCACCGTCCTCGGCGCAGAGACGATTCCTCCGACGGTCACCCGCGGTGTGTTGCTCGATGTCGCTGGCACCCTCGGCCAGCTGTCTCTCGACGGCGGCTACGAGATCACCTCCGCCGACCTGACCGCCACCGCTGATGCACAGGGCACTCCCGTACGCCAAGGCGACGTGGTCCTCATCCGCAGCGGCTGGGGCCAGCACTGGAACGACCGCACCGCCTACCTCGGTCACGACAGCGGAGTGCCGGGTATCAGCGAGGAAGGCGCAAAGTACCTCGCCTCGCTCGACGTCTCCTTCGTCGGCGCCGACACGATCGCCTTTGAACGACTAGCCCCGGGAGCCGGCCACGCGCTACTCCCCGCCCACCGCGTTCTGCTGGTCGAGCACGGCATCTACATCCTCGAAACTTTGCAGCTCGATGAGCTGGCCAGCAAGAAGATCTACGAGTTCACCTTCGTCCTCGCACCCCTCCCCCTCGTCGGTGCGACCGGCTCACCGGTTCGTCCCCTCGCGGTGCGTTCACGTGGCTGAGCCGACGCTCGTCCAGCAACTGGCGGCCTGCGCGGCAAAGGCGTCCTACGACGTACTGCCCGCCGACGTGCAGGCGTCCGCACCACAGCGAGTGCTGGACATCGTGGGCCTCGCGCTGGCCGCAGTGCCGATGGACACCTCCCAGGCCGCGATCGGTTGGTCCGCCGACCAGGGCTGCACCGGACCGGCGACCGTGATCGGTGGAGGCTCCGCGCCGGCAGCGCAAGCGGCTTTCGTCAACGGCGTCTTGGCTCACTCGCTGGACTACGACGACACCCACCTGCCCTCCGTGCTGCACCCCAGCGCCAGCGTGGTCCCGGCTGCCCTCGCAGCCGCACAGCAAGCCAACGCGAGCGGTGCTCAGCTCCTGGCCGCCGTCACGGTCGGCGTCGAGGTCTGCGTCCGCCTGGGCATGGCGGGCTACGACCGCACCGCTGGCCAATCCACGTTTTTCGAGCGTGGCCAGCACGCCACCAGCATCTGCGGCGCCGTCGGCTCGGCGGCCGCAGCCGCAATTCTGTTCGGGCTGGACGAGAACGGCATCGCCGATGCGATGGGCTTGTCCGTATCGATGGGCTCCGGCGTCCTGGAGGCCAACCGCAACGGCGGCAGCGTCAAGAGGATGCACTGCGGCTGGGCCGCCCACGCCGGCGTCATGGCGGCCGACCTTGCCTCCCGTGGCTTCACCGGACCGCCCACGGTCCTGGAGGGCCGCTTCGGCTTCTTCCAGGCCTGGCTCTCTGGCGAATTCGACCCCGACGAGATCACCCGCGGACTCGGCACCACCTGGGCTTTGACCGGCATTCACTACAAGCCCTACCCAGCCAATCACTTCACCCACGCCAGCGTGGATGCGGCGCTTCGCCTGCGGGACAAGGGAATTCGGGCTGAGCAAGTCGCGAGCGTTGAGATCGCCGTCGCCCCGCCGACCGTACGAACTATCGGTGAGCCCATCGAGGCCAAGCGTCGACCGCCGTCGGGCTATACGGCGAAGTTCAGCGGTCCCTTCGTCTTCGCCGCCGCCCTGCTCGGCGGTGGCGGCCTCGGCGTAGGGCTCGACGACTTCACCGACGAGAAGGCTAGCGACCCGGCTTACCTCGCCCTCATGGATCGGACGACCGTGGTGGGATCGGAGCAGTGCGCGCAGCTTTATCCGCACGCGCTGCCGGCCGTCGTCACCGTGACCTTGCTCGACGGCACCGTTCATGTCGAAGAGGTCCTCGACAACCGCGGCGGTCCCCACCGACCGCTGACCCCAGACGAGCTGACCGGCAAGTTCCTCACCAACGCCACTCGCACGCTGCCCGAAACGACCGCTCGACGACTCGCGACCGATCTGACCCGCTTGGCCGAGCTCCCGCTCGCCGCAACCGCCTTGCAGGCCCTGACATGACCCGCTACGACTCGGTCGTCACTGGCGGCACCCTCGTCATTCCCTACGTCGGCGAGGTCAAGGGCGACGTCGGCGTGCGCGACGGCCGCATCGTCACCATCGCCGACGACCTGTCGCGCGCTGACGCCGACGTGCGGGTCGATGCGAGCGGCAAGGTCGTGCTGCCCGGCGCCGTCGATAGCCATTACCACCTGGGGATCTACCGCGACCTGGCCACCGACACCGAGAGCGAGACGACGTCTTCGCTCGTCGGCGGCGTCACCAGTGTCATCAGCTACTTCCGCACCGGTCAGCACTACCTCAACAAGACCGGCTCCTACCGCGACATCTTCCCCGAGGTGCTGGCCACGGTCGCCGGTCACGCCAAGGTCGACTACGGCTTCCACCTGGCCCCGATGACCGCCGAGCAGATCACCGAAATCCCCTGGCTCATCGACGAAATGGGCGTCACGAGTTTCAAGTACTACATGTTCTACAAGGGCTTCAACCTCGCCGCGTCGAGCTCGGATGCCAAGTCCTACACAATGAGTGAGAACTACGACCTGGGCCACCTGTTCGAGATCATGGAGGCGGTCGCCGCAGCGCAGACCTCCCGCCCGAACAGCCGCCTGAGCGTCTCGCTGCACTGCGAGCAGGCCGAGCTGATGCGGGTCTTCATCGAGCGAGCCAAGAACGATGAAGACCCGCATCAGCTCGGCCTGCTCGCAGTGCAGCGAGACGCTCAGGCGGGTGTTCGGGTGGGAGATCTGCGCT
>JBKJLP010000474.1:0-4501 GCA_046596735.1 Mycobacteriales bacterium
ATCACCGCGGGCTTCGGCGCCACCACCGTCCTGCACGGCGTCAGCTTCGACGTTCCCGAGGGCAGCATCGCCGGCATCTTCGGCCTCAACGGGGCCGGCAAGAGCGTGACGATGAAGGTGCTCGGGGGGAGCGTCCCGGCACGGTCGGGCGCGGTGCTCCTCCGCGGTGAGGACGTGACCGGCCTGACGCCGGAGAAGCGGGTCGGGCTCGGGATGGGCCACGTGCCGCAGGGCCGGCAGGTCTTTCCGCAGCTCACCGTCGAGGAGAACCTCCGGCTCGGTGCCTACACCCTGCGCCGTAAGGACAAGAAGCGCTACGGGCCCGCGCTGGACGGGGTGTTCGACCGCTTCCCGATCCTGGCAGAGCGCCGCAAGCAGGCGGCCGGAACGATGTCCGGTGGCCAGCAGGCCTCGCTGGCCGTCGCCCGGGCGCTCGTGAACGAGCCGTCGCTGATCCTCGTCGACGAGCCGTCGGCCGGTCTGTCCCCGGTCGCGACCCTCGAGCTCGACGCGGTCCTGCAGTCCGTCGCGCAGACCGGCGTGACGATGGTCCTGGTCGAACAGAACATCGCGTTCGGCTTGTCCCTCGTCGACACCGCCCACCTCATGCAGACCGGCGTGGTCGTGCACTCCGCACCGGTCGCCGATCTCGACAGCGACACGCTCGCCACCCACCTGGGCATCGGCAAGGTGCTGCAGGCCGCCACCGGCCGGGCCCTGTCGGCCCGCCAGGACGTCCCCACTTCCCGAGGAGGCAGCCGTGCCGGTCGTCGAGCGTCCTGACGGCGCGCGCATCTCCTGGGAGGCCGACGGTCCGCAGGACGCGCCCCCGGTCCTGCTCATCATGGGTCTGGCCTATCCGGCCGCCATGTGGTGGCGGCTGATGCCGACCCTGGCCGACAAGCACCGCGTCATCCGGCTCGACAATCGCGGGGCCGGACTGACCGGTGACGTTCCCGGTGCGCCCTACACCGTGCCCGCGATGGCCGCCGACTGCCTGGCGGTCCTCGATGAGGCAGGGGTGGACGCTGCGCACGTCATCGGCATCTCCATGGGCGGCCTGATCGGCCAGGAGATCGCGCTCAGCGCGCCCGAGCGGGTGCGGTCGCTGTGCCTGATGGCGACCCACCCCGGGATCGCGCAGGCCGTCATCAACCCCGAAGCCCTCAAGCTGGTCACCTCGGGCCGCGCTGACATGACACCGCAGGAGGCCGCGGAGGCGTCGATCCCGTTCAACTACGCGCCGCAGACGCCGCGCTCGGCGATGGAGGAGGACTGGGCCGTCCGCTTTCCGCTGGCCTGCACGCTCGCCGGATACATGGCCCAGGTGCAGGGCACGCTGCCCTGGTCGCGCTACGACGACCTGCCGAGCCTCGCGGTGCCGACGATGGTCGTGCACGGCGAGCTCGATGCGCTGGTTCCCCCCGAGAACGGGCGCACCATCGCCTCCCGCATCCCGGGCGCCGAGTTCGTCCTCATCCCGGATGCCAACCACCTGCTCATGACCGACAAGCCGGTCGAGGTGGCTGACGCTCTCACCGGGTGGTTGGGACGCCACGCATGACCCGGCTCCGCGCTGTCGCGCAGTCCGGGACCGCCGCGCTGACCGAGCGGGTGCTGGCCGACGTCGACGGCCTCGTGGCCCGGATGGGCGCGGCCTACCGCAGCGAAATCGCCGAGTACGCCGGGATGAGCGACGCGGTCATGGCCGCAGACATCCTGCCGGTCTCGCGCCGGCTCGTGCAGGTCTTCATGGACTGCGTGGCGCAGGAGCGCTCCCTGACCGAGGACGAGCTCACGGTCTTCGCGCAGTCCGGCCGGGACCGGCTGCACATGGGTATGCCGCTGGAGTCGGTGCTGCACGCCTACCGCATCGGTGGACGCGAGGCGTGGGCCACCCTGTGCGCCGTCATCGCTCCCGAGGAGCAGTGGCTGCTCGGCGACCTCGGCGCGCGCTGGATGGATATCGTCGACCGCACCTCCAGTGCCCTGGCCCGGGCGTACCTCGCCGCTAGCCACGAGCGGTTGCGTGACCTGGACGCGCGCCGGCGCGAGCTGGTCGAGGCGCTGCTGACCGCGACAGACCCGAGCGAGGTCGCCGCGGTGTCCCTGCGGTTCTCGACAGTGCTCGCGCCGTCGTATGTGCCGGTGCTGGTCGGCGGCCATGGCGCGGCGGCCGACATCGACGCCCTCCTCGCCACCGCCCCCGCCGGTACGCTCGGTGGGCACCGGGGTGAGCGGGTGCTGCTGCTGGTGCCCCAGCGCCTGGACGACCCGTTGCAGCGGGCCGGCGCCCTCACGGCATGGGGTCGCCCGGCGGTGTGCGGTCGCGCCCTGTGCGAAGAGGTGCGACAGGTCGAGCGACTGCTTTTGACCGCGGTCGCCGAAGGGCACACCGAAGGAGCGTTTGGGCCCGACGACCTGTTGGTCGAGCAGTTGCTGCTCGGCAACGAGCGGGTTGCCGACGCCCTGCGCCGCCGAGTCGTTGACGTCCTGCAGGTGCGCGATCCCGCGCACGCCCTCGTCGGGACGCTACGGGTCTACCTCGCCACCGGATCGATCCCCGAGACCGCCCGCCGCGAGCACGTGCACGTCAACACCGTCGCCTACCGACTCGGCCGGGTGCGCGACCTCGTCGGGCTCGACCCCCGGGTGCCCGTCGACGCGGCGCTGCTCGTGCTCGGGTTGGGCCTTCCCGCCCAGGTGGAGGAGTGACGTGCAGGGACTGATGGGCACCCAGCCGCTGACGATCGGCACCATCTTCCAGCGGATGCGCACGGTGCACGGCGACTCCGAAGTTGTGGACGCCTTCGAAGGCGGCGCCGGCCGGATGACCTACGCCGCCCTTGCGGAGCGAGTGCTCCGCCTCGTGACCGTCCTGCGCGATCTCGGCGTGCAGCCGGGTGACCGGATCGGTTCCTTCGCCAACAACTCCTCGCGCCACGTCGAGCTGTACTACGCCGTCCCGCTCGCCGGCGCCGTGCTGCACATGGTCAACATCAGGCTGCACGACGACCAGCTGGAGCACGTGGTCGCCGACGCGGGTGACAGCGTCATCTTCGTCGACGACGACCTCGTGGGCAGGCTCGGTGAGGTGGCGCCGCGGATGCCGTCGGTCCGCACGTTCGTGCGCATGGGCAAGGGCGAATCCCGCGGAATTGATGGCATTCTTGACGGCGAGCGGTTGATCGAGGCAGCTCAGCCGACGGCTGAACTGCCGGTGCTGGCCGAGGACCAGGCCTGCGGGATGTGCCACACCTCGGGCACCACCGGGATGCCCAAGGCGGTCGTCTACTCGCACCGCGCGATGTACCTGCACGCCATGGCCATGTGCATGGTCGATGGGCTCGCCATCTCGCAGAGCGAGCGGATCCTGCCGGTCGTCCCGCTCTTCCATGCCTGCGGCTGGGGGCTGCCCTACGCCGCTCCGCTCACCGGCGCCGACCTCGTCTTCGCCGGCGCCGACTGCTCGCCTGCCGCGCTGGCACGGATCATCGAGACCGAGCAGGTGACCTGGGCCGCCGCCGTTCCGACGATCTGGACCGGGCTGCTCCCGCTGGCCCAGAGCGGCGCGCACGACCTGTCGTCGCTGCGGATCCTCGGTGTCGGCGGCTCGGCGACACCGCGTCCGCTGATGGAGGCCTACGACGCCCTGGGCATCACCATCCTGCAGATCTGGGGGATGACCGAGACCGCGCCGGTCGCGGCCTCCTCGCGCCCCCGTCGCCGGCACCGTGGGCTGACCGACGCCGAGCTCGTCGACGTACGCGTCAAGACCGGCACGATCTTCGCCGGGCTCGAGGCGCGGGTCTGCGACCCCGAGACCGGCGCCGAGCTGCCGTGGGACGGCGAGACCGTCGGTGAGCTCGAGTGCCGCGGGCCTTGGGTCGCCACGGACTATCACGGCGGGATGCCGGAGAAGTTCCACGACGGCTGGCTGCGCACCGGCGACATGGTCGTCATGGAGCCGGACGGCTTCTTCCGCATCGTTGACCGGTCCAAGGACCTGGTGAAGAGCGGCGGCGAGTGGATCAGCTCGGTCGAGTTGGAGAACGCCTGCCTTGCCCATCCTGCGATTGCCGAGGCCGCTGTGGTCGGCTTGCCGTCCGCGAAGTGGGATGAACGTCCGGTCGTGGTGGCCGCTCTGCACAGCGGACGGTCGCTCACCCTCGACGACCTGCGCGGTTTTCTCGATGGCACGGTGGCGCGATGGTGGTTGCCCGATGACCTGGTGGTCGTCGACGAGGTCGCCAAGACCAGCGTCGGCAAGTACGACAAGAAGGCCATCCGCCTCCAGCTCGCTGGAAGGACCTTGCCGTGAGGCGCCTCGCTCCGCTCGTCGCCCTGCTCCTGCTGGGGGCGCTCGCACTGCCCGCCGTGGCCGACCCGGGCAAGCCCGCTCGCAGCAAGCCGCAGGGGCCGGGCGCGATCCACTTCGCCAAGGACTTCCCGATCCTCAAGGATGCGGAGTGGGGCTGGCAGCTCAGTGGCTTCGGTGGGG
>JBKJLP010000213.1:0-2989 GCA_046596735.1 Mycobacteriales bacterium
GTTGTCCGGGATGCCGTAAAGCGTGTCGTACTCCTGCGCGGAGGGCGCGCCGCCCAGCTCGGTGAGAAGCGGGGCGGTCGCCGAGGCGGCTGTCACGCGCAGCGGGGAGATTCCGTCGGTGGGAAGCACCGCGAGGCCACCGAACGCGATGCCCATCGCGGACAGGAGCAGCGCAGGGACCATCGTGCTGCGGCGCGTCGAGACTGCGGCAGCATGCCGCGGCAGGCGGGACGGGGGCACGTGGGGTCGCTCCGGAGATCGAGGGGCAGGCCTACCCACAACCGCGCAGACAACACGCAGAGACAGGCATTACCCGCCTGGGGACAGCGGGCTGTTACCAGCACGTTATACGGAGCCAGGTGCCCAGGGCAACCCCCTGGGCCAAGGTCAGAGACGAAGGCTGCGCGGCTGGTCGCTCGCTTGCCGGGGGGTGGGGAGCGGGCCACTGGCGGCATGTCCGGCCAGCGGCGTTACGCCTGCGGTGAGCGTGCTGCCGTCTTCTTCAAGGTGGGCGAGCAGCGTGGTGATTTCGTGGACGACCGGTCCGTGGATCGGCAGCGACATGTGACCAACCCCACGTAGGGGCACGTTGCGCGCCTGCAGGTCGGGGTGGTCGACGGCTGCAGACCGCTGCGGCACGATCAGCTGGTCAAGATCGCTCCAGAACGCCACAAAGCGGGTACGACAACCCGGCGCCGGCTCCGCCAGTTCCTCCATCAGGGCCGAACCGGGTCGCAACTGGCCCACGACGCCCTGAGGGAACAGCCGCGCGGCGTGGGTCCCGGAGTGCGGGGAACCCAGCGTCACGAGCGTGTGGACCCGCTCGTCGCCGCGCAGACACTGCACGTAGTAGCGGGCAACGACCCCACCGAGGCTGTGGCCAATGACGTGCACGCGCTCGTAGCCGGTCTCGGCGCAGGTCTGCTCCACGAGCGCGGCCAGCCGAGCCGACACCATGCGGACGTCTTGGGCGAACGGGCTGTAGTTGAGGGTGATCACCCGGCCGAAGCCGCGGCGGCGGAGCGAGCGGCGCAGCAACGTGAAGATGGACCGGTTGTCGACCAAACCGTGGACCAAGATGATCGGCGTCCCGGCCGCCACGACGTCGCCGATGAGCAGTCCGCGCTGGACGGGGGGCAGGTCGGCGAGGGTGAAGCGGTCCAGCTCGTCGCGCGCTGACTCCCGGCCGCGCTCCTTGCTCATGCCCAAGGGGTAGAGCGCGAGGTGGGCGGCGACCCAGGCGAGCTCGGTCCCGGCGCCGCGGAGCCCGGCCGGGTTGGCCAGGGCGCGTACGCCAGTGCCAGCGCTTCGCCGGACGGTCTGGCGCAGCTGGGTCAGAGCCGGGCGGGGGTCGCGCATCGTTCCTCCACGGACGGGGTCAGGTCGGTCGTGTCGAGCGCTGTGTTGGTGCGGACGCTAGCCGTCTGATGCCCCAGAGGTGTGACAGAACGCACGTTGCGACGTCACAGATGCGTGACGACGGGACTGCTCCAACGCGCGCGCCGAGCCTGGAGTCGGGACGACTCGGACATTTCACTCAATCGTACGAGGTGATGGGGGAGATCTGCTGGCGCGGCAAGGGCATCCGCGAACCCGATGTCGAGCAGGACATCGGGCGTGATCCCCATGGAGTCGGCGCAC
The DNA here is from genome assembly GCA_046596735.1 of Mycobacteriales bacterium. Taxonomy (GTDB): domain Bacteria; phylum Actinomycetota; class Actinomycetes; order Mycobacteriales; family SCTD01; genus RYN-124. Next base: position 1,642 of record JBKJLP010000213.1, read on the forward strand.
TCCTGCGGGCTCCTGCGCAGGGCCGCCGACGCCCCTTCTGGCCCGATCGCGGCGAAGTATGCGTCCGGGCCGACCAGGACGAGGTCGGCGGTCGCCGCGGCCAGTGCACCGCCGGAACCACCCTCGCCGTGGACGTAGGCCAGCGTCGGCGTACGACAGGCCAGCAGCGCGTCGAGCGCCCCGCCCATCTCCACGGCGATGCCGTCCGCCTCGCTCGCAGTGCCGGGATCAGCACCGGGGGTGTCGACCAGCGACAGGACCGGTAGTCCGAGCCGGTCGGCCAGGCGGTAGGCGCGCGCGGCCAATCGGTAGCCGTCCGGCGTGGGCCGGGTGGCGACGGCCGCGGCCAGCGCGACGCCGACCACGGGGACGCCGGCGCACCGCCCAATCGCGGCGTAAACCGTCTCGTCGCCGCGCGGCGCGCGCAGGGCCACCTCGTCGTCCAGCAGGCGGGCCAGTAACGTCCGGCCACCCTCGATGCGGGCGCGACTGGCCAGCACCTGATCCCAGCCGCCGCGGTGCGGTAGCGCGGGTGGGCTGGGCGGCGCAATCGGCTGGGGGTCGGCCGGCGCGAGGACCTGCAGCGCGCGGCCCAGCCAGCCAGCGACCTCGCTCGGCGGGAGCAGTGCGTCGACCAGTCCGGCGGTGTAAGCCGACTCGGCTGTGTGGCTGCCGGGCTCAGGCAACGACCCGGTGAACGCCTCGACCACGCGCGGCCCGGCGAAGGCGACGGTGGCCCCGGCGACAGCGACGCGCAGGTCGGCGCCACTGGTCACCGAAATCCAGACGCCGCCCGTCGTGGGCGCGTCGGCCACGGACAGATGCGGCAGTCCGGCCGCGGCGAGGTCGGTCAGGGCGAGCCGCGCGCGCGGGATCCCGACGAGCGCAGCGATGCCCTCCTGCAGCCGCGTCCCACCCGACCGTACGAGGGTGAGCAGTGGCAAACGGTCCGCGATGGCGCGCTCGACCGCCGCGGCGAGCACCGTGGCGTCGTCCTCGCTGAAGCTGCCGCCGAAGACGCTGAAGTCCCAGACCGCGGCAATCGCCTGCTCCAGCCCCCACGCACTGACGGCGGTAGCCGGCACGTAGCCCGGCCAGTCGCCGAGGACCCGTCCGGCGGCGGGGACGTCGAGGCGCGTCGCACCAGCGAGCAGGGGGTCACGCCAGTCCTGGTCCCTCATGACCGCGTACTCTCCCACCAGCCTGAACATTCGCGTCTGGAGGCTCCCGTGACCACCCCCGCACCGACCGAGCGCATCCGCGTCGTCGTGGCCAAGCCGGGGCTGGACGGGCACGACCGCGGCGCCAAGGTCGTGGCCCGCGCGTTGCGCGATGCCGGCATGGAGGT
>JBKJLP010000455.1:0-3520 GCA_046596735.1 Mycobacteriales bacterium
CGTCGAAGCTGACGCCGTGCAGGACGGTGGTGGCGCCGAAGCCCGCGGTGATGTCACGGACCTCCAGCAGGGGGGCGGTCATCGGGACACTCCTTCATGGGAGGGCGCAGCGCCCAGGTAGGCCGTGACGACCTCGGGCCGGGTGACGACCTCGACCGGCTCGCCGTTGGCGATGACGCGCCCGGCGTCCATGACGTAGAGCTCGTCGGACACATCCAGCACCAGCGGCACGTTGTGCTCGATGAGCAGCACCGTGCGGCCCAGGACGTCGCGCATGTCGCGCAGCGTCGCGGCGAGGTCCTCGGCGGCCGCCGGGCTCATCCCCGCACTCGGCTCGTCCAGCATCACCAGCTCGGGGCTGGTGACCAGCGCGCAGCCGATCTCGACGATGCGCTGCTGGCCGTGCGAGAGCCGCCCCACCATGGTGTCGCGGTAACGACCGAAGCCCAGGCCCGCGAGCACCTCGTCGGCGCGCCGACGGACGTCACGCTCGTAGCTGCGGGACGCACCGAGACCGGTGAGCGCCGAGGCGACGCCGTACGGCGCCGCAAGGTGCTGGGCGATCAGCAGGTTCTCGTAGACAGACTGGCCCTTGGCCAGGCCGATGAGCTGGAAGGTGCGGCTCATGCCGAGCGCCGTGCGACGGTGGGTCGGGAGCGCGGAGACGTCGACGCCGAGCAGCTCGATGCGTCCGCTATCCGGCGACAGCGCCCCGGTGATCGCGTTGAACATGGTGGTCTTGCCGGCGCCGTTCGGACCCATCAGCCCGACGATGGTGCCGCGGTCGACGCGCAGGCTCGCACTGTCGACGGCCTGCAGGCCACCGAAGCGGACGCTGACGTCGTGGGCTTGCAGGACAGGTACGCCGAGCCGGGTGTGCGGGACCGCCGGCATGCCGGCGGGCCGGGTGAGGGCGGGCAGGCTGGGCCTGGTGGGGGGCAGCGGAGGCTCGCCGCCCTTGCGGCGCGCCCGCTTCTCCCGCGACTCCTCGATCGCTCCCGCGAAGCCACCGGGGTGGCGGGCGATCGTGTACATCAGCAGACCGGCGTTGAGGATGAGGTCGATGCCGCGAAAGCCGCTCCCGAAGAGCGCGATGAGGGTGTCGGGCAACAGGACCGCGAAGAAGGCTGCCGTGACAACGCCCCAGCGGCTGCCGAGTCCGCCGATGATGACGATGACGACGAGCAGCAGCGAGCGCGCGTAGTCGAACGCCCCGCCCGTCACCGTGCCCAGGGCGGTTGCGTAGATGGCCCCGCCGATGCCGGCCATCGCGCCGGAGATGCTGAATGCCAGCAGCTTGTAGCGGGCGACGTCGATGCCGAACGACGCGGCGACAGCCTCGTCCGCCTTGACGGCCTGGAAGGCCCGGCCGAGCCGGGAGCGGGTCAGGTTGACGTCGACCTGCCAGACCAGGATGAGCGCGAGGAACGCGAGCACCAAGATCCCGCTGTCCGAGGTGATCGCCGAGGTGCCGATGTAGGGCTTGGGAATCACCTTGCCGGCCGAACCGCCACCGATGACCTCGATGCGAAAGAGCGACTGCCAGGCGGCGTAAGCGACGCTGACCGTGACCACCGCGAGGTAAAGGCCGCGCAGTCGCAGCGCCGGGAGGCCGACGAGGAACGCGAGCAGCGCACCCGCGGCAGCAGCGAGCACGACGCCGACGATCCAGGGCAACCGCAGCTGGTCGACGCTGGTGACGATGCCGACGGTGAACGCTCCTGCCCCGACGAACGCGAACTGGCCCAGCGAGATCTGCCCGGCGTAGCCCATGAGGACGTTGAGGGAGATGCCCGCCATGGCGTAGGTGCACGCGATCGACAGCAGCAGCGCGTTCTTGTCGCTCAGCGCCCCGGTGCTGCCGCCGACCAGGGGCAGGACCACCGCGAGCACCACCGCGAGCAGGATGCCGGGGAACGGCATCCGACGCCGGCGCGCCTCGACGGGGGCGGGCTCCTCGCTACGCACGGGCTGGGGAGCGATCGTGGTCGCGGTCATGCGGAGGCTCCTGCGGACACAGCGGCGGAGGGCTTGCTGCCGGAATCGGCGGCACGCAGGAGCGCACTGATCTGGGGCCAGAACTGCCTGCCCAGCAGGGCGATCAGCAAGATGACGAGCACGACGAGGTAGCGCAGACCGGAGATGTTGTAGTCGCCGAGGTAGCGCGTCGCCGCCGACTCGGCCACGCCGACCAGGACCCCGCCGTAGACGGCACCGGGCAGGCTGGTGAGGCCGCCGATGACGGCCGCGGCCAGACCGACGACGAAGAGCTCACTGGCGTAGCCCGGCTGGAAGACCCCGACGGTCGGTTCGACCAGCAGGGCCGCCACGGCGGACAGGGCGGCGCCGGCGCCCCAGACCGTCAAGGTGATCTTGGACAGCGGGACGCCCACGAGCCGGGTGGCCGCCGGGTCCTGCGCGGCCGCCAGGATGCCGAGCCCGAAGTCGGTGCGGCGCAGCACCGCCTGCAGACCGAAGCCGAGCGCGAGGGCGACAACCAGGGCGGCGATCTGCGTCGGCGTGACGAAGACGCCGGCGATGTTCACGCCACCCGAGAAGGGACCATCCAGCGCCTTGGGGCTGTCGCCGAACAGGCGAAACTCGATGGCCAGCAGGAACAAACCGAGCCCGACCGTCGCGACGGCGACCGAGACCGGGTCGCCACCGACCATCCGGCGGACGACGACGAACTCGAACAGACAGCCGATGAGGACGGCGAACGCGAGCGCGGCGGCCGCCCCGACGAACCAGGGCAGACCCTTGTCCGTCACCAGGTAGGCAGCAAGGAACAGCGCCGCCGTACCGATCTCGCCCTGCGCGAAGGTGAGTACACCGGTGCCCCGGTAGACCATCACCACGCCCAGCGCGAACAGTGCGTAGATACCGCCGGAGATCAGGCCGAGGACGAGAACCTGGCCCATCAGACTGCCGGACCGACGCAGAGCTTCGCGGGGCGCCAGTTGACCTTGCCCGACGGTGACTTGTAGGTCTCGCTGAAGTTCAGCTGCTGCGCGCCGTGCCGCCGATCACCGGTGGTGAAGTCGATCGTGCAGGCGCTGGACGTGGGTCGCTTGTTGTAGCTCAGCAGCACATCCACGAACCGGTTACGCGTGCAGTCCTTCCCACACTGCAGCAACTGCTCGTACAGCGCCTTCTGCGCCTGCCAGTTGAGGAAGAGCAGGTCACCGCCAACGCCGTTCAGGTCGGCGTCGGGTTTGTACTTCGCGTACTGCGCCTCGAAGAGCTTGACGTCGTCGGCGTAAGGCTGGAAGCCGTTGCCGTAGTCGCCCTTGCTGTACGGCGCGAACATCGCGACGCCGTCGAGCTTGGGGGTCAGTGCGTCGTTCTCCAGCGTCTGCGAGGTCAAGTTGAACGGGAACATCAGCCAGTTGGGGTTGTAGGACTGGCGCTTGGCCTGCACGAGGATCTGCGTGGAGATCAGGGCGTTCTCCCACGCCCACACGACCTCGGCTCCGGCGTTCTTCATCGCGAGGATCTCGTCGGTGTAGTTGCCCTTGTT
>JBKJLP010000216.1:0-5737 GCA_046596735.1 Mycobacteriales bacterium
ACGCCGCTCCGGCGGGGGTGGACGTCGCGACGCTGACCGGCTGGCGCTGGGACGGATCGCGGTTCGTTGAGATCCCCTTCCAGGTTGATGAGGTCTTTACGCGCTACCTCGACAACGCGGCCTCCGGGTTCTCGGTCTACTCCGGCGAGGACCAGCACACCACCTACGCCTTTGACCGCGAAGGCTTCCGCTACACCGCCTCCGACCCGGCAAACGCTTGCCTGGCGACGCCCGACTCCCCGACCGCGACCGATCCGGTCAAGGGGCTCGACACCAACGACGAGCTGGCGTTCATGGCCCGTGACGCTGGCGCGCAGGCTCCCGCGACGGCGAAGAAGCCGTTCGGCGCCAAGGGGGTCAAGGCGATCGTGGTCACTGACCCACTCACCCGCCAGGCCTCCTACGTCTACGTCATGCAGGGGCTGAAGCCCTCGTTCACGGCAGCCAATGGCTACGTGCGCTACCAGCGCGATGCCAACGCAGGGACCTTCGAGAAGTCTCAGTCGTCCTACAGCAACTATGGCAACGCCGCGGCCGGGACCTACTGCGACGCTCAGGGCAATGTCGTGACCAAGGATGACGGCACGCCAGACATCCAGCGACGTCGGCCGCGCGACACCGCCACGATTACCACTGACCGCTACCGCTACCGCTATGACGGTCGCTGGCTGATGACCCAGGTTCAGGTCAAGGAAGACAACGACGCGGCCTACGGGGCCGACCTCGTCGACCGCTGGAAGGCCCGCGCGTTCCAACAGGACGCTGAGTCCGAGACCCCGTGCTGCGGTTACGAGGAGGAGGACACCAACTGGGGCGGCTCCTCCACTCTGATCGGCGAGCGCTCCGGCCCGGTCCGCACCATCCGCGAGACCTGGGGCGCCGACAGCGGCACCAATGTCATCCGGCGAGAGACCTTCTACCGCGACGACATGGTGATGAAGACGTGGCTGCGTGTGCATGTGATCCCGCCGCTGGACGGTATCTACGCCCAGTGGGACTACAACGCCGCGGTCATGACGCGCTACTACAACCCGCAGCGCCCCGAGGGCGTCGCCATCGACGGCCGCAACGACGAGGTCCTGGGCAATCTCGACGATCCGTGTAATCCGAAGTACGACGTCAACGACACCGGGGCAGCGACGAAGGCCTACCGCGATGCCTATAAGGCGACTCCCCTGTGCACGGTTTCGCCCTATCACCAGAGCGCCGACGTGACTGACCCGACGATGAGCAAGCCGGGTGCGGCCCTCGACTGGTCCGTCACCGCTGGCCCCTCGGGGAGCATCGTCGACCGTTACACGTTCGAGCCGACCAGCGTCACGCCAGGTGGCTTGGCGCAGAGCGCCGTTGCGGTCCCGTATTACCGCGACGACTCCTGCTTCGACGATGCCACCGGCTCCAATCCCGGACCGCGCCTGAAGTTGCGCAGCGCCGGCGAACCGACGACGGACCCCAACACGGGGACCCCCCGTCGATGCTGGGCGCCGTCGGACGGCATCGTCGACAACGACAGCCAGTTCTTCCAGGGCGACATCGGCGCCCACGGCGTCCATCTGCTCTTCCTGGCTGACAGCGACAACGCGCGCCAGACCGTCCCGGTGGACGAGATCGTGTTCTCCCAACGACAGGTCTTCCTGCCCGGCCAGCAGAACGGCAGCGTCGGGGAGCAGTACGGCCGCGGCTTTGAAAAGCCGCTCGTCTCAAGGACCGAGGATGCTTCCTTCGCCGAGGGCCCCAGGCCCAAGGTCGTGACGCAGCTGACCTACGACGGAGACACCGCTGCGCAACAGCAAAAGGCTGTGCACCTGTCCGCCGTCCTGACCGATGCTGCTGGCACACCGGTGCCCGCGGCGACAGTGGTCTTCACCTACGATGGGGAGCGTGTCCCCGCCACGACGGATGGCGCCGGGCGAGCGAGCGTGGACACCCGGTTCCCGCAGGGACCGGATCGGTCGGCTCCGGTCGTCGTGGACTACGCCGGTGACGACACTCGCGAGGCGAGCCGCACGACCGCGTCTGTGGCCCGCAAGGAGTAGCAGGGCAGGCTGGGGGCGTGACGCTCGACGACATCGCCGATCGGCTGTACGGCCTCGACCCGGCGCAGTTCACGGCGGCGCGGGACCAGGCCGCCAGGGAACACCCTGGGCACGCGGGTGAAATCAAGGCGCTGCGACGGCCCACTGCCGGTGCTGCCGTGGTGAACGCTCTCGCCCGGGCCGAACCAGAGCTACTCGCGCAGGTCCTTAAGCTCGGTCCGGCCCTGGCCCGGGCGCAGCAGGACGGGGACGCGGTTGCCCTCCGCGAGCTCGGAGCTCAGCGCCGACAGCTGGTCGACGCCGTGGTGCGCCAGGCTGCCACGTCGGCGGGCCGGTCGCTGACCCCAGCCGTCCGGGCGGAGGTTTCGAGCACGCTGGAAGCCGGGCTGGTCGATGCCGCAGCGGCTGACGCGGTCCGCAGTGGTCGGCTCGTCCGGGCATTAGCCTTCGCCGGGTTCGGCGGCGTTGACCTGGCCGATGCCGTGGCCCTGCCCGAGCCGGCGCCCCGACGGACGCCGAAGCAGCCTCCGCCGCCGTACACCGGCCCGAGCGCCGCCGAGTTGGCCGCAGCGGAGTCGGCAGCGCTTGAGGCCGGGGGTGCCCTCGACGACGCCGTACGGAAACGCGCTGCTGCAGTCGACGCCCAACGCCAGGCCGCGGAGCGGGTGGTGCAGTCGAAGCGGATGCTCACCGACCTGGAGGCGCAACGGGTGGACGCACAGCAGGAACTCGCGGCGGCCGAGCACCACCAGGCCGACGAGCGAGAACGCCGCGACCGCGCTGACGCGGTGCTCTCTACCGCGGAGGGCGCCGCCGAGGCGGCCCGGGAAGTACTGGACGCCTTACGCCGTCAGAGCTGAGTCACCGGCGACCGGCGAGCCGGTCGACTAACGCAAGTGCATCGTCGCAACTGTCGAGCAGATCACCGACGTGGGCCTTCGTCCCGCGCAGCGGCTCCAGCGTCGGCACACGCTGCAACGACTCGCGGCCGACGTCGAAGATCACCGAGTCCCACGAGGCGGCGGCGATCTGCTGCGGGTACTTCGCTAGGCACCGCCCGCGAAAGTAAGCCCGCGTGTCCTCGGGCGGTTCGGTGACCGCCCGATCTACGGCGTCCTGGCTCAGCAGTCTCGTCATCGAGCCACGGGCGACCAGCTTGTTGTAAAGCCCCTTGTCCGGCCGTACGTCGGCGTACTGCAGGTCAACCAGGTGCAGCTTGGGGGCGTCCCAATCGAGGCCGTCGCGCGCACGGTAGCTCTCGAGCAGCGACAGCTTGGCGACCCAATCCAACTCCCCGGCCAGCGACATCGGGTCGCTGGTGAGCCGGTCGAGAACCGACTCCCAGCGGGTCAGCACATCGGCAGTTTGGTCGTCGACGTCGGACCCGTGCCGGTCCTCCACGTACTTGCGGGCTTGCTCGAGGAATTCCAGCTGAAGCTGGACCGCGGTCATCCGGCGACCGTCGCGCAAAACCAGCTGGTGACGCAGCGTCGGGTCGTGCGAGACCGCCCGCAAACTGGTGACCGGTTGCTCCACCTGCAGATCCACACCAACGCGCCCGAACCAGCCGTCCTCGATCATGGCTAACACGAGGCTGGTCGTGCCGACCTTCAGGTACGTGGACAGCTCGGCCAGGTTGGCGTCGCCGATGATGACGTGCAACCGGCGATACTTCTCCGGGTCGGCGTGTGGCTCGTCACGGGTGTTGATGATCGGACGCTTCAGGGTGGTCTCGAGCCCGACCTCGACCTCGAAGAAGTCGGCCCGCTGACTAAGTTGGAAGCCCGACTCGCGACCCTCCTGGCCGAGGCCGACCCGACCGGCTCCGGTGACCACTTGCCGAGAAACGAAGAAAGGCGTCAGGTGCCGCACGATGTCGGCGAACGGCGTCTGTCGGGCCATCAAGTAGTTCTCGTGGGTTCCGTACGACGCACCCTTGTTGTCGGTGTTGTTCTTGTACAGCTGGATGGGGGCAGCGCCCGGGATGGCCTTGGCGCGCTCGGCGGCGATCGCCATGACCCGCTCCCCTGCCTTGTCCCACAGAACGGCGTCGAGCGGATTGCTGACCTCGGGTGAGGAGTACTCCGGGTGCGCGTGGTCGACGTAGAGCCGGGCGCCGTTGGTGAGGATCACGTTGGCCAGGCCCAGTTCGTCGTCGGGCTCGCCGTGGTCGGTCATGTTGGCGCCGACATCGAACCCGCGCGCGTCGCGCAGCGGGTTCTCCTCCTCGAAGTCCCACCGCGTCCGGCGCTGCGGTCCACGGCTGTCCGGGGTCGTGCCCGCGTAACCGTTGACCACCTGGCTGCTCGCCAGGATGTGGTTGGTGCCCGCCTCGCTGGGGACGGAGACGCCGTACTCGGTCTCGATCCCCATGACCCGGCGGACGCTCATGCGCTCAGCGTAGGTCGACGAGGGCAGGGATCGTCGCAGGAGCGGCGGGCTGCTCGGGCGGTCGACGCAACGCAGCCAGGATCCGGGCGCCGGCCCGGTCTGCGCTGACGCACAGGACGAGCAGCAGGCCGCACACGATGCCGTCAGCCCACCAGTGGTTGGCGGTCACGGCGACGACCACCGACATGGCGATCGGGTGGATGAGGACCAGCCAGCGCCAGCGGCTGGAGCTCACCGTGATCACGATGTAAGCCACGAGGATCGCCCAGCCCACGTGCAGCGACGGCATCGCCAGCAGTTGGCCAGGGATGCCACCGCCGAACGAGCCATAGACCGACTGGCCGTACTCCAGCGCGATATCGCGAAAGCCCAGTTGCGGGACCAGGCGGGGCGGTGCTACCGGAAGGAAATGGACGACGAAAGCAGCGGCCGTCAGCAGCCCCAGAAGCCGGCGCACCCGCGGATAGTCCTCGCGGTGCCGCAGGAAAGCCCAGGCCAGCAGGATAATGATCGGATTGAAGTGCCCGTAGAGGTAGTAGCCATTGGCCAGCTGGACGAGCCAGGGATGCGGGATCATCGCCTGCTGCATGGCCAGTTCGCTGGGTAGGTGCAGCCAGCGCTGGGCATGCCAGATCGCGAGGGCGTTGGAGGTCGCAGCATCGACGTTGCGGTGGGTGATCGTGCCGATCCACTGCCAGGCGGTGTAGAGGCTGACCACGACAGTCGCCTCGCCGGCCACCGCCGTCAGGCGCGTCCGACCGGCCCACCTCAGCAGCGCGGTGAGCAGGAGCAGCCCCACTGCCGTGGCAGCAGAGATCTGCCAGGTGGGGTTGAGGTGCGGCACCGGCCCTAGAGGTACTGGCCGGTGTTGGTGACGGTGTCGATCGACCGGCCGGTCTCGGACCCCTTGGTGCTCGTGACCAAGGTGCGGATGTAGACGATGCGCTCCCCCTTCTTGCCGGAGATCCGCGCCCAGTCATCGGGGTTGGTCGTGTTGGGCAGGTCCTCGTTCTCCTTGAACTCGTCGATGCAGGCGGTCATCAGGTGCTGCAGCCGCAAGCCCTTGCCGCCTGTTTCGAGGAAGTCCTTGATGGCCATCTTTTTGGCCCGCGCCACGATGTTCTCGATCATGGCGCCGCTATTGAAGTCTTTGAAGTACAGAACTTCCTTGTCGCCGTTGGCGTAGGTCACCTCGAGGAAGCGGTTTTCCTCCTCCTCGGTGTAGATGCGCTCCACCGTGCGCTGGATCATCGCGGCGACGGTGGCCTCGCGCGAGCCGCCGTGCTCGGCCAGGTCGTCCTCGTGCAGCG
>JBKJLP010000423.1:0-5670 GCA_046596735.1 Mycobacteriales bacterium
TGGGCGGCTGGCCACGCCGCTGACGCCACCCACACCGCACTGGGCACCTTGAACCGGGCGATCACGCGGCACGCCCGCCGGGTTCAAGGTGCCCAGTGCGGTGTGGGTGGCGTCAGCGGCGTGGCCAGCCGCCCATTCGTCTCCCTCGCGCACGTCGAGCAGGAGGACTTCGCCAAGGGCAGCGCGCCGCGCTGCGTCCTGAGGCGAGATGTCAGTGACCTGCGTGGGCTGGTTCATCGGGGGCTCCTCGTACTCGGGATAGGTGATCGGGACAGCTGATAGCTCTGGGTGTCGTACGTGGCCGTCACGGCGTAGCGGTCGCCGCGCACGACGGTCTGGCGCAACTCGAACGGACGGCCGAAGCGGGTGGCGGTCCGGTCGACGAGCAGCAACGCAGCGTCGGCCGGGAGGTGCAGCAGCGACCGCTCCATGCCCCGCGGCTGGACCGCGCGGATCTGCTCGCTGCCGCCGCTGAGCCGGATGTCGCACCGCTGGTCGAGCTCGGCATAGAGCGAGGTACGGGTGAAGTCCGCGGCGAGCAGGGCCGCGGTTTTCTCAGCGGGCAACCACACCCGGTCCAAGGCCAACGGCTCGCCGCCGGCCAACCGGAGTCGCTCGAGGTACAGCAGCGGCGTCGACTCCTCGAGCTCGAGGCGCGCCGCGACTGTGCCGTCGGCGCGGACGTCGAGGACGCGCACAAGGCTGCGCTGCTCAAGCCCACCGGCCTCGACCGTCGCGAACAGGCTGGCTAAGGCCCCCAGTGGCTGCTCGACATCGACCTGGGTCAGCTGCGGTCGCCGTCCACGGGCGGCCGAGACGACACCCTCGGCCCGCAGTCGGCGCAGCGCTTCGCGGACGGTGTGGCGGCTCACGCCATAGGTGTCGACCAGGGCGAGTTCACCGGGGAAGTCGCGCGCGAACTCGCCCGCCGCCAGTCGATCGCGGAGATCGGCAAGTAACTGCTGCCAAAGGGGCGTCCCACTGGCTCGCTGCAGCACCCGGGGGGAACACATCGACGACACGGTGGTTAATGTACGTACAATTAGTCGACAGCACAACCGAGGAGCGACATGCGCATCGACGTGATCTCCACCCCCGACCTGGGGGACCGCAGTTATGTCGTGAGTGACGACCTCGCGGCGGTGGTCATCGACCCGCAGCGCGATGTGGACCGGGTGCAGGAGATCCTCGAGGCCCGCGGGGTACCGCTGGCGATGGTGCTGGAAACACACGTGCACAACGACTACGTGACCGGCGGTTACGCACTGGCCCAACAGACCGGGGCGACCTACGTCATGTCCGCCGCCGATGAGCTCGCCTTCGACCGCAAGGGCGTTGCGGACGGAGATCGGCTCACCGCCGGGGGCCTGGAGATCGACGTCGTGGAGACGCCGGGGCACACGGCCACCCATCTGTCGTACGTCGTGCGCGACAGCGCCGACCCGGCGGCTCCGCCAGCCGTCTTCACCGGAGGTTCGTTGCTCTACGGCAGCGTCGGACGGACTGACCTGCTGGGCAAGGACCTCACCGATGCGCTGACAAGAGCGCAGTGGCGCTCCGCCCGTCGCCTCGCCGACACCCTGCCGGACGTTGCGCCCGTCTACCCAACGCACGGCTTCGGCAGCTTCTGCTCGAGCGGCTCGGCCAGCGGTGGTGATGAGAGCACGATCGGCGTCGAGAAGACCCGCAACGACGCACTGACCGAGCATGACGAGCAGGCCTTCGTCGATAAACTCGTGGCTGGCCTGACGGGCTACCCGGCCTACTACGCGCACATGGGTGCGCTCAACGAGCAGGGACCGTCCGCCCCCGACCTTTCCCCGGCGAAGGCAGTCGATCCGCAGGAGCTCGCCCGCCGGATCAAGGCTGGCGAATGGGTCGTCGACCTGCGTGACCGCGCGGCCTACGCCGGACGGCACCTGGCCGGGACGGTGTCCATCGGCGGCGGCGACCAGTTCTCGACGTACGTCGGCTGGCTGATCCCGTGGGGTGCGCCGATCACGCTGATCGCGCAGGACGCTGAGGACCTCGCCACCGCGCAGCGTCAGCTCGTCCGGATCGGCATCGAGCGACTCGCGGGTGCAGCAGCCGGTTCGGTCGATGACCTGGCGAGCCAGGTCGAGACGCGTTCCTACCGGGTGGCGGACTTCAGCGAGCTGGCGGATACGCCTGATGCGCAGATCCTCGACGTGCGCCGGGACGACGAGCGCCGCAACGGGTCGATTGCCGGCTCTGCACACATCCCGTTGGACCAGCTTGTAGAACGGCTCGACGACGTTCCCGACGGCCTTGTCTGGGTGCACTGCGCGAGCGGTTACCGGGCCAGCATCGCCGCCAGCATCCTCGACCGCGCTGGCCACCCGGTGGTGCACGTCAACGACGACTACGCGCGCGCCGCGCCGGGCTTAGGCCAGTCGACCCGGCCCCCTCGCTAGATACCGAAAGCGGAACGCAGTTGCGGGGCGGTCGCGGCCTCGGCGGGCGGGTTGGTCCGGATCAACTGAGCGAGGTAGCGCGCCAGCGAGTAGTGCGTGAACGGCTCGTCACTGACGACGCCCGTGGTGCGCGGCGAGATGACCGCGGTGAGCACGGTGTTATCCGCCGATCCATCGTCCTCGTCGAACGTGACGATGATCGCGAGCCGGCCGCTGCGGTAATCCGGACCGGCCATGACCTTGCCGAGCCAGCCGCGCAGGTAGTCGTCTGCCGTCTTGAGCGAGCAGTCATGACCGTCGTGGCAAAGGTTGGGGATGAGCAGCCCGAGCGTCGGCAGGGTGCCCGCGTCGATGTCCCGTTGCAGCGTGCCCGAGGCCGGAGTCCCGGCTGGGACGTCGAACTTCTTGCAGTTGGATCGCGACGTCGCATCCGTGAAATAGGCCCACGGGTTGTGCTTGACCGCATAGGGGTCATTGGGTCCGATGAAGCAGTTGCTCGGCATGCTCTCGGCATACGTCTTCGCCGTGTAGCCCCGCGCAATCGCCGTATCCAGCAGACTCGGTCCCGGTATCGCGTTCTGATCCGGGCCGCCATTGGTCGTGACGCCGAAAGTTGAGCCCCCGACGATCGCCAAGTAGTTGGGCAGCGACGGGTGCGTCACCGCCCGGTAGGCCTTGGCGTAGCCGTGCTTGCGGGTGAGCGAGGCGAGGTAGGGCATCTGGTCGATGGCCGTCTGCTGGCGCTTGTTCTCCTCGACAACGACGAGAACCTTTTCCGGCCGGGTCTTGCCGGTCCGAAAATCAATAGCTGGCGACGTCTGCTGCGGGTCCGGGCTATTGGTGGCTGGGACGCTGCCAGCCGACGCCTCCGACGCCTCCGACGGGTCGGGCAACGGGCTGCTCGACGAGCCGCTGTCCGCGCCTGAAGGCGCCGCTGTCGGGGAACCGCTGGAGGCGGCGCAGCCCGTGGCGAGGGCCGCGATCACGCCGGCGGCGATGAGGCGGCGCGGGTGACGCCAGCCGGACAGGAAGGGCATCAGGGGCGAGGACACGGACCCAGTCTGCCTGCCGCGCGGCGCGGAGCCGCACAATGGCGGGACGATGACAGCGCCACCACCCCCTGCCCCTCGGTCCCGCCAGCAGGTGCTGTGGGCGACGGCGGTCGTTGTCGCGGTGGCGCTGGCGGTTCTGGTCCGACTGCACAGCGCCTCGGCCCTGTGGCTGGATGAGGCCCTCTCGGTCAACATCGCGCAGCTGCCGCTGAGCGAGATGCCGCAGGCGCTCCGCCAGGACGGCTCGCCACCGCTCTACTACCTGCTGCTGCACGGGTGGATGGTGGTTTTCGGCACCGGGACGGACGCCGTCCGGGCGCTCTCCTCGGTCTTCGCGGTCGCCTGCCTGCCCGCGGTGTGGTGGGCCGGTCGCGAGCTTCGGGACCCGCGCACGGGGTGGATCGCGGTTCTGCTCCTGGGCTCGTCGCCGTTTGTTGTCCGCTACTCGGCGGAGACGCGGATGTACTCCCTCATCCTGCTCATGGTGCTGCTTGGTGTCGTCGCCTTGGATCGGGCGCTCCGGGTGCCCTCGTTGCGCCGGCTCTGGCCGATCACCGTCTTGTCCGGACTGCTGCTGCTCACGCACTACTGGGCGCTCTACCTGCTGGCCGTGGTCGGTGCCGGGCTGCTCGTGTTGGCCGTACGAGGACCGTCCCGAACCGCGGCCCGGCGGTGCGCGGTGGCGCTCGCCGCGGGCGGGTTGCTGTTCGCTCCCTGGCTGCCCTCCTTTGTGTTCCAGGCCCAGCACACCGGGACTCCGTGGGTCGCGCCACCCACGTCGTCCGCCGTCCTCGACACCCTTTCGACCTGGTCGGGCGGGCGCACCTTGGCCGGCCTGTTGCTGGTGCTGCTGCTCGTGGCCGGAGCGGTGCTCGCCCTGCTCGCGCGGCGCACCCCGGCCGGGCTGCTCCTGACGTGCCGGGCGGATCGGACGGCCGGCGCGCTGCTCGTTGCCGGACTCGGGACGCTGGTCCTGGGGGTCGTACTCGCGGCGGTCGGCAGCGCCGGCTACGCGCCCCGCTACAGCAGCGTCGCCGTCGGACCGTTCCTGCTTGCCGTCGCGATGGGTCTGCGCCTGGTGCCTGGCAACGCCGGACGGCTGCTGCTGACCGTCACGGTCGTGCTTGGCCTGGTGGGCAGCGCGCAGGTGCCACTGAGCCACCGGCGCACTCAAGCGGCTTGGCTCGCCAGGGAGATCCGGGCCGACCTCCAGCAGGGTGACCTCGTCGTGTACTGCCCCGATCAGACCGGACCCGCGGTGAGCCGACTGCTCCCGACGCAGACCGACCAGGTCGTCTATCCGACCTTCGGTCGCCCCGAGCGGATCGACTGGCGCGACTACGCCGAGCGCAATGCTCAGGCGTCACCGACGGATTTCGCCGCGAAGGTGCTCGCGCGCAACCCCCGGACGATCTGGATGGTTTCCCGCGGCGACCTGCTGACCTTTGGTGACCAGTGCGCACGTCTCGACGCCGCGCTCACGCAGGGGCGAGGGAGTCGGACGCTGGTCGTGGCCGAGCGTCGTCGCTATGCCGAGCACGCCGAGCTGATCCGCTACTGAGCAGCCCCCAACCCACCACCGCCGCAGCGACCCCGTACGACATCCGCCCGACCAGCGGGCCGGGGCCGGCGAGCACGGTCGCGAAGAACAGGGGATAAGCAGCAAGGCTGAGCGGGACGGCCCACCACGCGCGGGCCAGGGTCGCCAGGGCGAGCAGGGTGAGGGCGTACCAGGGCTGGACCGGGGTGACGATGAGCAGGACGCCGGCGAACATCCGCACCGCCGCGTCGCGCACGGGCAGGGTGGTGCGCAGCGCCCACACCCCGAGTCCCACGAGCAGCAGTGCGGCGACGGCCTTCGCGGCCACGCCGCCCAGACCAACGACGCTGAGCAGCAGGAAGCGGCCGCCCTCGTCGTACTTTTCTTCTGCGAGATAGCCAGGCAGGTAGCCGAAGATGCGGGTGCCGACGGCGAGGACGTGCGGGAGGTAGGCCGCCAGGCAGACGGCCACGAACGTCGCCGATCCGCGCAGCACAGCCGAGCGGCCCCGGAGTAACACCGGGAGCAGCACCACCGGGTAGAGCTTGACGAGGGCGGCCAGCGCCAGCACTGCCGCGGCGCCCACCGGCTTGCGGCGTTCGGCGAGCCGCAGCGCGCCGAGGGTCAGCAGGACCGCGAGGAC
>JBKJLP010000081.1:0-3436 GCA_046596735.1 Mycobacteriales bacterium
GTCGGTCCTCGGGCCGGACACCACCGAGATGCGGGGGAGCGCGGTGTCCTTCGTCGTCGACGGGGTCCACCCGCACGACGTCGGGCAGACCCTGGACGAGCTCGGCATCGCCGTACGCGTCGGGCATCACTGCGCTGCGCCGGTCTGCAAGCGGTACGGCGTGGTGGCTACCGCCCGGGCGTCGTCGTACGTCTACAACACCGAGGCTGAGATCGACGCGTTGCTCGACGGGATCGAATACGTCAAGCGCTTCTGGGGCGTCTCGTGAGCGAGAGCCTCTACCAGGAGATCATCCTCGACCACTACCGCAACCCGCATCACAAGGGACTGCGTGAGCCGTTCCAGGCCGAGGTGCATCACGTCAACCCGACCTGCGGTGACGAGGTGACCGTGCGGGTCGACGTGCGGGATGGGGTGGTGCGGGACGTGTCGTACGACGGAGTCGGGTGCTCCATCAGTCAGGCCTCCACCTCGGTGATGACCGACCTGGTGATCGGCCGGGCGGTCGAGGAGGCGATGGTCAAGGCGGACGCCTTCTTGGCCTTGATGCAGAGCAAGGGGACGCTGGAGCCGGACGAGGACGTGCTCGAGGACGGGATCGCCTTCGCAGGAGTGTCGCGCTACCCCGCCCGGGTGAAGTGCGCGCTACTGGGCTGGATGGCATGGAAGGACGCGACGGCACAGGCCGTCGCCGGGACCGACAAGAAGGAGGCGTCGTGAGCGACGTGGCCGCTGAAGCATCGCTCGATGTGACGCCCGTGCTGGAGACCCCGACGGTGGGAGACAAGCCGAAGGTCCAGGCGAGCGAGGCAGACGTCATCGAGGCGATGAAGGACGTCGTTGACCCCGAGCTCGGCATCAACGTCGTCGACCTCGGGCTTGTGTACGGCGCGCAGGTGCACGACGACAACACCGTGACGCTAGACATGACACTCACTTCGGCGGCCTGTCCGCTGACCGACGTCATCGAGGACCAGACCCACTCGGCCCTCGGCCCGCTGGTCGAGGACGTGCGGATCAACTGGGTCTGGATGCCGCCCTGGGGCCCGGACAAGATCACCGACGACGGACGCGACCAGCTGCGGGCCCTCGGCTTCAACGTCTGACGTCGGGAGCAGACCCGCGGGTCAGACGGTGCCGGTGAAGGTGTTGCGCGACGAGGGGTCGCCGCTACCGAAGCCAGTGGTGAACCACTTCTGCCGCTGTGCGCTCGACCCGTGCGTCCAGGACTCGGTGTTGACCCGGCCCTGGAACTCCTTCTGAATGCGGTCATCGCCCACCGCAGCCGCGGCGTCCAAGCCCTGGTCGATGTCGGTCTGGCTGATCGAGTTGATGAACTTCGTCGCGACCGCGTTCTTGGCCCACGTGCCGGCGTAGCAGTCGGCCTGCAGCTCGAGCCGCACCGAGGCGGACTGCGGCCCGCTGCGGTCGCCGGAGCGCTGCACCTTCTCGCTGGTCCCCAGCAGGTCCTGGATGTGGTGGCCGTACTCGTGAGCGACGACGTACGCCTCGGCAAAGGGACCTCCCGTTGCGCCGAATTTCGTCCGGAGCTCGTCGAAGAAGCCCAGGTCGAGGTAGACCTTGTCGTCCGTCGGGCAGTAGAACGGCCCGACGTCGGAGCTGGCCGCACCGCAGCCGGTGGTGGTCTGCCCGGTGAAGAACTCCGTCTTGGACTCGGCGTAGCGGCCGCCGAGCTTCTGCGACCAGTAGCTCTGCACGCTGTTCACGATGAGGACGATCTGGCAGTCCTCGTCTCGTCGGGCATCGGCCCCGGTCTGGCAGCGGGCGGCCAGGTCGGAGGTCGGGGCCGGACCGGTGTCCTGAGGCGAGCTCCCGCCCGTCAGGTCCGAGGGACTGACCCCGAGCACCAGCGCCAGAATCACGCCGACGATGCCGAGCCCACCCCCACCCAGGGCGAGTCCCGGCCCACGCCGGCCTCGCTGGTCGCTGATCTGTGAGGTGTCCAGGCGCGCGTTGTCGTTGAAGTCCACGGCTCCGGCGTACCCTGGAGTCATGAGGATGACTCCCTGACGCGTGGTGACCGCTCCCACCGTCCCGTCGTCCCCTGCGTAGAGGAAAGCCATGATCACCGTCCAAGACGTGGAGCTGCGCGCTGGCGCGCGACTCCTGCTCGATGGCGTCACCTTCCGGGTCCAGCCCGGTGACCGGATCGGCCTTGTGGGCCGCAACGGCGCCGGCAAGACGACCCTGACCCGCACGTTGGCCAAGGAGACCCTTCCGGCCGGGGGCACCATCACGCACACCGGCGCCGTCGGATACCTCCCTCAGGATCCGCGTACAGGCGATCTCGACACGCTCGGCCGGGACCGGGTGCTGTCTGCTCGTGGATTGGACGAGGTGCTGCGCAACCTGGAGAAGATGCAGATCGAGCTCGCCGAGCGACCCGACGACGAGGACCTGCTGCGCCGCTACGGCAACCTCGAGGAGCGCTTCAGCAACCTCGGCGGCTACTCCGCGGAGTCCGAGGCCGCTCGCATCTGCTCGAACCTCGGTCTGCCCGAACGGGCTCTGGGCCAGGCCATCGGCACGCTGTCCGGTGGGCAACGCAGAAGGATCGAGCTGGCCCGAATTCTGTTCTCTGACGCGACAACGTTGCTGCTCGATGAACCGACCAACCATCTCGACGCCGACTCGATCACCTGGCTGCGCGGCTTTCTGCTGAAGCACGCGGGCGGACTCGTGGTGATCAGTCACGACGTCGAGCTGCTCGACGCCGTGGTCAACAAGGTGTTCCACCTCGACGCGAACAGGGCCGAGCTCGATCAGTACAACGTCGGCTGGAAGACCTACCTCATGCAGCGCGAGACCGACGAGAAGCGGCGCAAGCGCGAGCGGGCCAATGCCGAGAAGACCGCCGGGGTCCTGAACGCCCAGGCCGAGAGGATGCGGGCAAAGGCCACCAAGGCCAAGGCCGCCCAGGGGATGTTCAAGCGGGCCGAGAAGCTGCTGGCCGGGCTGGAGAGCGAGCGGACACAGGATCGGGTGGCCAAGTTGCGCTTCCCCGAGCCGGCGCCGTGCGGCAAGACGCCTCTCACCGCCCGCGAGCTGTCGAAGTCCTACGGCAGCCTGGAGATCTTCACGGACGTGGACCTCGCGATCGACCGAGCCGCGAGGGTGGTCGTCCTCGGCCTGAACGGCGCGGGCAAGACCACCCTGCTCCGCCTGCTGTCCGGTGTCGAAACTCCGGACACCGGCGAGGTCTTGCCGGGCCACGGGCTGCGGCTCGGCTACTACGCGCAGGAGCACGACACGATCGACACGGACCGCACCGTGCTCGAGAACATGCGCTCCTCGAGTCCCGATCTCGCCGAGCCCGAGGCGCGGCGGGTGCTCGGGTCGTTCCTGTTCAGTGGCGACGTCGTGCACCAGAGCGCCGGCACCCTGTCGGGCGGCGAGAAGACCCGGCTCGCGCTCG
>JBKJLP010000108.1:0-3230 GCA_046596735.1 Mycobacteriales bacterium
GCCGAATCCGGCGATTCGGCGGAAGATATCATCCGAAAAGCGTTAAAATCTTCACTTCGCAGCTAGTTCGTCTGGATAAACAATCAATGTCACACACGGAAGATGGGCACGGCTCGAAAAAACTGGCACCTCTCATTATGGGTGCCATTGGCGTGGTATTTGGTGATATTGGTACCAGCCCGCTTTACACGCTGAAAGAGGCCTTTGGTCACGCCTACGGTTTGCAGGTGAATCAAGCCAATGTGCTCGGAATTTTGAGTCTGGTGTTTTGGGCGATGCTTTTGATCGTCACCATCAAATATGTCACCGTGGTCATGCGCGCAGACAATCGCGGTGAAGGCGGCATTCTTGCCCTAATGACTGTGGTATATCGCAGTTTGCCGGTGGCCTCGCCACTGGTTTATACCGTGGGCATATTAAGTGTTTTAGGAACGGCATTGTTTTTTGGCGATGCTGTTATTACCCCGGCAATGTCGGTGCTTTCGGCAGTGGAAGGTTTGGAAGTCGCTACCCCCGCATTGAAGCCCTACGTGGTTCCAGTCTCGATATTTGTCTTGCTGATTTTGTTTGCTGTGCAGCGTAAAGGCACCGACAAGGTCGGCAAAATGTTTGGCCCGGTCATGATTCTCTGGTTTATCGTGCTGGCAGTATTGGGCTTCGTACAGATCATAAAAAATCCTTTCGTCTTGCAGGCTTTAAGTCCGCACTACGCCGTTGAATTTTTTATTGCTCACGGAAAAACTTCATGGTTGGCCTTGGGCGCTGTGGTATTGGCGGTTACCGGCGGCGAAGCCTTGTATGCCGACATGGGACATTTCGGGCGCATCCCGATTCGTTACGCCTGGATGTTTTTCGTGATGCCTTGCCTGCTGCTGAATTATTTTGGCCAAGGTGCTTTGGTATTGGCCTCGCCGGAAGCGGTAGCGAACCCATTTTACCACATGGTTCCCGATATGTTGCTGTATCCGGCTATTTTGCTGGCTATGTTAGCTACCGTAATTGCATCCCAGGCCGTAATTTCCGGTGCTTTTTCTCTGGCCAGGCAAGCTATCCAGTTGGGTTACTTGCCGCGTTTGCAACTTATCCATACTTCCGATGAAACCATTGGCCAAGTCTATGTGCCTTGGGTCAATCGGATCTTGCTTGTTGTCGTGATGATTCTGGTGGTGAGTTTCGGCAGTTCGACCAATCTGGCATCGGCCTACGGCGTCTCGGTCACCGGCGCGATGTTGATTGATACCTTCCTGTTGATCATCCTGGCAACTTCGCGTTGGCGCTGGTCCGGCATGATGATTTTTCTGATCGGTGGTGCCTACGTGATAATTGATACGGCATTATTCAGTGCGAACGCGGTCAAGTTTTTCCATGGCGCCTGGGTACCCTTTGCCATCACGGTGATTGTTTTCACCATCATGCGGACATGGCGGCGCGGGCGTGATTTGGTACGCGAACAAGTCAACCGCGATAGTTTGCGAATTGAACATTTCGTGCAGAGTGTGATGGTAGATCCACCGGTGCGAGTCACTGGCACTGCCATTTTCATGACGCCATCGAACGACTATATGCCACCGGCACTGCTGCATAATCTGAAACACAATAAAGTACTGCATGAACGCAATGTTTTCCTGTCGGTTGAAACGCTGGGGGTACCGCGTGCAGATGATGGTGAACGCGTTGCGCATTGCGATCTGGGTCATGGCTTTGCGCGCTTGACCTTGCGATACGGTTATATGGAAGACCCGGATGTGCCGAAAGCGCTTAAACGCTGGTCAATTCCTGGCCCGGCATTTGACCCCATGGACACCACATTCTTTGCCAGCCGTGAAGCGCTTACCGCGAGTGCCGATCAGGGTATGGCCTTGTGGCGCGACAAGTTGTTCCTGGTCATGTCGCGCAACGCCACTTCGGCAACGGAATTCTTCGGCATTCCTGGCGATCGTCTGGTCGAACTGGGCACCAAGGTGGTGATTTAAATGAACGAGCGTGTGATTTCTTCCGGCGCCACTCGCGAAGACGATATCGCCGAAGCCAGTATTCGTCCGAAAAAACTCGACGAATATCTCGGCCAGGAAGCCGTACGCGAGCAGATGAAAATTTTCATCGAAGCTTCAAAGCGGCGCGGTGATTCGCTGGATCACGTTCTGATTTTCGGGCCCCCGGGTTTGGGCAAGACCACGCTGAGCCACGTCATCGCTAACGAAATGGGTGTCAATATTCGTTCCACTTCCGGACCGGTGATTGAACGTGCCGGCGATTTGGCCGCATTGCTGACCAATCTGCAGCCGCATGATGTTTTATTTATCGATGAAATTCACCGCATGTCGCCAGTCGTCGAAGAAGTGTTGTATCCGGCGATGGAAGATTTCCAGATCGACATCATGATTGGTGAAGGCCCGGCAGCGCGTTCGATAAAACTAGATTTGCCGCCGTTTACTTTAATTGGTGCGACCACGCGTGCCGGTTTATTGACTGGACCACTGCGCGACCGTTTCGGCATCGTGCAACGACTGGCGTTCTACACCAATGAAGAATTGACGAGAATCGTTCGGCGCTCGGCAAACATTTTGAATATTGATTGTGATGCCGAAGGCGCGGTTGAAATCGCCTGCCGCTCTCGCGGCACACCCCGTATTGCCAATCGATTATTGCGCCGCGTTCGTGATTACGCGCAGGTAAAAGGCAATGGCCATATCGATGCGGCCATTGCACAAGCGGCTATGAAAATGCTGAAAGTGGATCCGGAAGGTTTCGATGAAATTGACCGCCAGATGTTGCGTTTGATGATCGATAATTTTGACGGTGGCCCGGTCGGTATCGAATCGCTGGCAGCAGCCCTGTCGGAAGAACGCGGAACACTGGAAGATGTGATCGAACCGTTCCTGATCCAACAGGGTTTTATTATCCGCACAGCGCGCGGCCGCATGGCAACACACAAAGCCTATATCCATCTTGGATTGAAGTCGCCAAAGCGTCCGGCTTCGGATTTAATTGAAATCGAGCCCGAGGCCGAATGATTTTGCGAGCTATCTCCTGATGCAAAGTTTTCAGCAACACAGGAAAAAAATTGGATGACGTTCAGCTGGCCTATAAGAGTCTACTGGGAAGATACCGATGGTGGTGGTGTGGTGTATCACGCACGCTACCTGCATTTTTTTGAGCGCGCGCGCACCGAATGGTTGCGCGCCGCCGGAATCGAACAGCAGGAACTGCGCGAGAAGCACGAGGTCATC
>JBKJLP010000121.1:0-3781 GCA_046596735.1 Mycobacteriales bacterium
GTCGGCATCGGGGCGCTCGCCCCCGAGCTCACCGTCCTGGCGCCGGTCCGCGACTCCGGGATGACCCGCGACAAGGCCATCGCCTTCGCCGCGGACAAGGGCCTGGCGATCGACGTCAACAAGAAGTCCCCCTACTCGATCGACCAGAACGTGTGGGGTCGCGCAGTGGAGACCGGGTTCCTCGAGGACCCGTGGAACGCCCCCATCGAGGACGTGTACTCCTACACCTCCGACCCTTCGGTGCCGCGCGAGGCCGACGAGGTGCTGATCCGCTTCGAGCGCGGCGCCGTGGTCGCGATCGACGGTCGCCCGGTGACCATGCTGCAGGCGATCGAGGAGCTCAACCGCCGTGCCGGGGCGCAGGGCATCGGCCGCCTGGACATGGTCGAGGACCGCCTCGTGGGGATCAAGAGCCGTGAGGTCTACGAGGCGCCCGGCGCGCTCGCGCTCATCACCGCGCACACCGAGCTCGAGGACCTCACCGTCGAGCGGGACCTGCGCCGCTTCAAGCACGGCGTGGAGCAGCGCTGGGCCGAGCTCGTCTACGACGGCCTCTGGTTCTCTCCGCTCAAGCGGGCCCTCGATGCGTTCCTCGTCGACTCCCAGGAGCACGTGACCGGCGAGATCAGGATGACGATGCATGGCGGGCGCGCGGTGCCGACCGGCCGCCGCAGCGAGGCCTCGCTCTACGACTTCAACCTGGCCACCTACGACGCCGGGGACACCTTCGACCAGACCCTGGCCAAGGGCTTCGTCGAGCTGTGGGGCATGCCCAGCAAGCTCGCGGCGAAGCGGGACCAACGCGTCGGCGGCCACGGTGCCTGACCGGCCCGCCTCCGGGGGGACGCCTGACCAGCCCGCCTCCGGCGGGACGCCTGACCGGCCCGCCTCCGGCGGGACGCCTGACCAGCCCGCCTCCGGGATGCGGCTCTGGGGCGCCCGCTTCAGCGGCGGCCCTGCGGAGGCGCTCGCGCAGCTCTCGGTCAGCGTCCACTACGACTGGCGCCTCGCCCCCTACGACCTCCAGGCGAGCCGGGCGCATGCCCGCGTGCTCCACCGGGCGCACCTCCTCGACGCCGACGAGCTCGTCCGCATGCTCGGGGCGCTCGACGACCTCGAGGCGGCGTGTGCAGCTGGGGTGTTCCGTCCGACCGTCGAGGACGAGGACGTGCACACCGCGTTGGAACGGGGGCTGCTGGAGCGGCTCGGGACCCTGGGCGGGAAGCTGCGCGCCGGGCGCTCGCGCAACGACCAGGTGGCGACCGACCTGCGGCTCTACCTCCGTGAGCACGCCCGCGTGGTGGCCGAGCGCACCCTCGACCTGTGTGAGGCCCTCGCCGACCAGGCAGCGGAGCACCTCGACACCGCAGTGCCCGGACTCACCCACCTCCAGCACGCCCAGCCGGTGGTCTTCGGCCACCAGCTGCTGGCTCATGTCCAGGCGCTGCTGCGCGACGTCGACCGGCTCCGGGACTGGGACGCCCGCGCGGCGGTCTCCCCCCTCGGGTCCGGTGCCCTCGCCGGGTCCTCGCTCGCTCTGGACCCCGTCCAGGTAGCCGTCGAGCTCGGTTTCGACTCCTCCGCAGCGAACTCGATGGACGCGGTCAGCGACCGGGACTTCGTCGCCGAGTTCCTCTTCGCGACCGCACTGCTGGGGGTGCACCTGTCCCGCTTCGGTGAGGAGGTGTGCCTGTGGACCACGACCGAGTTCGCCTGGGTCGCCCTCGACGACACCTTCTCGACGGGGTCGTCGATCATGCCGCAGAAGAAGAACCCCGACATCGCCGAGCTTGCCCGCGGCAAGGCCGGCCGGTTGATCGGTCACGTCACCGGGCAGCTGGCGATGCTGAAGGGGCTGCCCCTGACCTACGACCGGGACATGCAGGAGGCGCAGGAGCCGTCGTTCGACGCCGTAGAGACGCTGTTGCTCGTGCTGCCCGCGCTGGCTGGCATGACGCAGACGATGACGGTGCATGCCGACGTCCTGGAAGCGGCTGCTCCCACCGGCTTTGCGCTCGCCACCGACGTGGCCGAGCAGCTGGTCAAGAACGGCGTCCCCTTCCGTGAGGCGCACGAGGCCGTCGGCCACCTGGTCGTTTGGTGCACCGTCAACGGCCGGGAGCTGCACGAGGTGAGCGACGACGAACTCGCGCATGTCTCTGTGCATCTCACGCCGGATGTGCGCAATGTGATGGACGTTCGCGGCGCGATCGCGTCGCGGCAGGGGCACGGTGGCACCGCGCCGGTGCGCGTCGCCGAGCAGCTCGAGATCCTTCGGGCCGAGGTGCAGGCGCACCGCGCTTGGGCAGACGCCCGGCGCGAGTGAGGCTGGACGCACCGGTCGACCAGGCGGCACCGACGTTGCTCGGCGCTGTCCTTCGGGCGAACGGCGTCGCCATCCGCCTCACTGAGGTCGAGGCGTACGCCGGCGCCGACGACCCCGGTTCACATGCCTTCCGCGGTCGAACGGCGCGCACACAGGTGATGTTCGGGCCGCCCGGGCGTGCCTACGTGTACTTCACCTACGGCATGCACTGGTGCCTCAACGTCGTCTGTGGTCCCGACGGCCTGGCGTCCGCCGTCCTTGCCCGCGCCGGTGAGGTGGTGGAAGGCATCGATCTCGCGCGCCTGCGTCGGCCGGGCTCCAGCGACCGCGATCTCGCCCGCGGCCCGGCCCGGCTGGCGAAAGCCCTTGCCGTTCAAGGGGAGTGCGACGGCATCGACCTGCTCGACCCGTCGTCGCCGGTCACGATGAGGGCCGGCCGGCCGATCGCAGCGGACCTCATCCGCACCGGTGCACGAGTCGGTGTGG
Organism: Mycobacteriales bacterium; assembly: GCA_046596735.1. Taxonomy (GTDB): domain Bacteria; phylum Actinomycetota; class Actinomycetes; order Mycobacteriales; family SCTD01; genus RYN-124. The sequence goes on from JBKJLP010000121.1 coordinate 2,813, forward strand.
CAGGGGCCGGGGCACAGGTGCCGTGGCGGTTCTGGCTTGATGGCGAGCCGACCGTGTCCGTGTACCGGCCCGCCGTCGTACGGTCCCGTCGTGAGCGCTGACCTGCAGGGACGCGTCGGCGTGGTGACAGGCGCCGGCCGCGGGATCGGTCGTGAGATAGCCGCGGCATTGGCCGCCCAGGGGATGTCCCTGCTCCTACTGGCCCGCACCGGGTCGCAGGTGCGCCAGCTCGCGGAGGAGCTGACGTCGTCGTACGGCGGCAAGATGCTGCCGGCCGCCGTCGACGTCTCCGACCCAGCCGCCGTGGACCGCGTCGTCGCGCACGTCGAGCAGCACCTTGGCACCGTTGACCTGCTCGTCAACAACGCCGCGACCATCGAGGCGCAGGAGGTGCGCTTCTGGGAGGGCGACGCCGCCGAGATGTGGCGCGTCATCGAGACCAACCTGCGCGGGCCGTTGCTGATGACCCGCGCGCTGCTGCCGCCGATGGTGCAGCGCGGACACGGGCATGTCGTCAACCTGGCCAGCCGCGCGCGAGCGGCGACCGCCACCGGCACTTACACCGGCTACGCAGTGTCCAAGCGGGCGTTGTCTGCGCTCACCCAGTCCCTGGTCGGCCCGCTCGAGGGCACCGGCGTGGTCGTGTTGGACGTGCTACCGGGGCTGGTGCGCACCGAGCTGACCGAGGGCATGCCGGTCTGGACGAGCCGCGAGGACGTGCAGTGGGACGACGTCGCCGCGACGGCCACGGTCGTCACCGACATCGCCCGGGGCCGGTACGACGAGCAGTCCGGCTCGGTCCTCGACGCTCCCGCTCTGGCTGCCGCCGGTTCCACCTGATCCCCGCCGCCGCGGCGTTGGGCAATCTCGTCGACGCGTAGGCAAGGATCTCGATCGTGAGCAACCCCGATCCGACCACCGTCATCGACGAGCTGATCTGGCGTGGCCTGATCGCCCACAGCACGGACC
>JBKJLP010000227.1:0-2780 GCA_046596735.1 Mycobacteriales bacterium
GTCCCGGAGCGGCATGTCAGCCCAGAGCCAGGAGAGCACGCCCGCCGACGTTGCTCCGGTGCCTGCCAAGGACGCGGACGCCGAGCCGACGGCCCCCTCCGGCCCCGTACGACGCGAGGTCGAGCTGCTCCCCGACGGCCGCCGCATCACGTACTACGCGAGCAGCCCGTGAGGGAGCGCCGCTACGACCCGACCAGCGACACCTGGGTGACCTTCGCCGACCACCGGCAGGACCGCACCTTCCTGCCGGCGGCCGCCGACTGCCCCCTGTGCCCGACGACTCCCGGGGGTCCGGCCACCGAGATACCCCGCACCGCCTTCGAGATCGCGGTCTTCGACAACAGGTTCCCTTCGCTGTCTCCTGACGCCGCGACCGACCTGGAGGCTCCCGGCGGCCCGTACCGACGGGACGCTGCGCGCGGTCGCTGCGAGGTCGTCGTCTACTCCGACCAGCACGACAGCAGCCTCGCCACCCTTGGCCGCGACCGGACCAGGCTCCTCGTCGACGTGTGGGCCGACCGGTACGACGTGCTCGCCTCCGAGCCGGGCGTCGCCTACGTGATGCCCTTCGAGAACAAGGGCGCAGTCGTCGGCGTGACGCTCGACCACCCGCACGGGCAGGTGTACGCCTACCCGGATGTCCCACCGCGGGTCGCGGCACGGCTCGCCGCGGGGCGGGCGCATCACACTCGGACGGGACGTTGTGTGCACTGCGACGTCGTGACTCAGGAGATCCGGGACGCCACCCGCATCGTTGCGCGGACGGACGATGTGGTTGCGTTCGTGCCGTTCGCCTCGCGCTTCCCCTACGAGGTGCAGGTCGTCCCGACCGCGCACTGCGGGACACTGTCGGCCGCCTCGACCGGCCTTCGCGACCAATTGGCCGACGTACTGCACCGGCTGCTCGTCGGCTACGACCGCCTGTTCGACCAATCACTGCCCTACGTGCTCGCCGTCCACCAGCGGCCGACCGGGGCGGGCGACTGGGACGACATCGCGCACCTGCATATCGAGATCGCCCCGCCGCACCGGACAGCGGACAAGCTGAAGTACCTCGCAGGCTCCGAGCTCGCCGCCGGCTCCTTCATCACCGACGTCCTGCCAGAAGCGGCAGCGGAGACCCTGCGTCGGGTTCTCGTATGAATCTCGCGCAGCACTTCCAGCAGCTCTTCGATGCCCCTCCCACCGGCATCTGGTCCGGGCCGGGCCGGGTCAACCTCATCGGCGAGCACACCGACTACAACGAAGGCTTCGTGCTGCCGTTCGCACTCGACCGCACCGCCAAGGTGGCGGTCCGCCTCCGCCGCGACCGACTGGTCAGGTGCGCATCACGCCAGCAGGGGGGCGAAGTCGTCGTCACCAGCCTCGGCGACCTCGTGCCAAAGGCCTGCGGCAGCTGGCCGGCCTACCTGCTCGGTGTTGCCTGGGCGCTCGCAGAGCAGGGCGTGACGATGCGCGGTTTCGACCTGCTGCTGGACTCCGACGTACCCATGGGGGCGGGGCTGTCCTCGAGCGCCGCCGTGGAGACCGCCATCGCGCTGGCTCTGAACGATCTGCTGGGTCTCGGCCTGGACCGGATGGCGCTGGCAATGGCCTGCCACCGCGCGGAGACGGAGTTCGTCGGCGCTCCCGTCGGCGTTATGGACCAGGTCGTCTCGGCCTGCGCCACGGCAGGCTCGGCCCTGCTGCTGGACTGCCGAAGTCTCGAGACGACACAGGTGCCGTTCGACCCCGCGCGTCTGGGTTGCAGCCTGCTGGTCATCGACACCGGGGCGGCGCACGCCAACACCGATGGCGGGTACGCCGAACGACGCGCCTCCTGCGAGAAAGCGGCCGCACAGCTCGGCCTGCCGGCGCTGCGCGACGCGACGTCCGACCAGGTCGCCGACGAGCCGCGTGCGCGCCACGTGGTCTCGGAGTGCACCCGGGTGCTCGCGACCGTCGTGGCGCTCAAGGCCGGCGACGTCGCCGCCGTCGGCGCGCTGATGCTCGCCTCGCACGCGTCCCTGCGGGACGACTTCGAGGTCTCGTGCGACGAGCTCGATGCCGCGGTCTCCGCCGCCATGAGCGCTGGCGCGCACGGCGCCCGCCTGACCGGCGCGGGTTTCGGTGGATCTGCCATCGCGCTCGTGCCCGAGCAGCAGGTGGACGCGGTCATCACCGCCGTGCAAGACGCCTTCGCCGCCCGGTCCTTCGCAACACCAGAGATCTTCACCGTGTCCGCCGGACCCGGTGCCCAGCGCGTTGCCTGAAACCTGCCCGGAAGGACCCCATGACCGAGACAGTCACCACGGATCTCCCCGCCCTCGACAGTGAGTACGCCGTATCCGCCGAAGCCGTTGCGGAGTACGGCGAGAAGGGTCACACCATCGTGCGCGGGCTCGCGAGCCCCGCCGAGATCGCGGCGTACGAGCCGTTGATCCGCGAGGCTGCATTCCGCCACAACACGGAGAAGCGCCCGATCGCGGAGCGCGACGACATCATCGCCAAGGCGCTGCTGCAGATCTGGAACCTGTGGACCCTGGACGACGCGGCCCGGCGCTTCACCTTCGCCAAGCGGTTCGCAACAGTGGCCGCTGACCTAATGGGCGTCGACGGGGTGCGCATCTTCCACGACCAGGCGCTGTTCAAGGAGTCCGGCGCGATCCGGACGCCGTGGCACCAGGACCAGTTCTTCTGGCCGCTGGACAGCGACAAGATGATCACGATGTGGATGCCGCTGGTCGACGTGCCCGCCCAGATCGGCGGCACGATGAGCTTTCTTTCTGGCAGCCAGAAGC
>JBKJLP010000248.1:0-17875 GCA_046596735.1 Mycobacteriales bacterium
GGTCGACGTCCTGGTCTGCTACCTCCCGGTCGGTTCCGAGCAGGCCGCGAAGTTCTACGCCCAGTGCGCCATCGACGCCAAGGTCGGCTTCGTCAACGCGCTGCCCGTCTTCATCGCCGGCACCCCCGAGTGGGCCGAGAAGTTCCGCGCCGCGGGTGTCCCGATCGTCGGCGACGACATCAAGAGCCAGGTCGGCGCGACGATCACACACCGCGTGATGGCGAAGCTGTTCGAGGACCGCGGTGTCATCCTGGACCGCACCTACCAGCTCAACGTCGGCGGCAACATGGACTTCAAGAACATGCTGGAGCGCGACCGGCTCGAGTCCAAGAAGATCTCCAAGACCCAGGCCGTGACCTCCAACATGGAGCACGACATGGGCAAGCGCAACGTCCACATCGGCCCGTCCGACTACGTCCAGTGGCTCGATGACCGCAAGTGGGCCTACGTCCGCCTTGAGGGTCGCGCGTTCGGCGACGTCCCGCTCAACCTGGAGTACAAGCTCGAGGTCTGGGACAGCCCCAACTCGGCCGGCGTCATCATCGACGCCATCCGTTGCGCGAAGGTCGCCATGGACCGCGGCGAGGGCGGCGTCTGCCACCCGGCCTCCACGTACTTCATGAAGTCGCCGCCCAAGCAGGTCCGTGACGACATCGCCGGTCCGGCGCTGGATGCCTGGATCAACGGCGAGAACGTCGGCGAGCACGCCGCGCACGAGGCCGAGGTCGCGACCGACTAGGTCTAGCTCCTCGCAAGCGAGATCCCCAGCACTGCAGTGCTGGGGATGTCGCTATGTCGGGCCTGGCGGGTCGGTCACTCAGGGGCTCGCGGCGGTTACTTCCGGCCGCCCTTTGTCGGCGTCGCCGGGAACGTGACGGTGACCGTGGCAACGCCCCCGCCGACGCTGTCGGTCCTGATGGTGACCCCGCTGGCCGGGTCGGTGAACGTCTTGCCCGGAGCGAGCGCGGCGTCCTCGAACCCACCGCCGTCTCCCAGCGCGCGGTTCGAGGGAGCGCTGGTCTCAGGTGTCGTATCGATGAGCTTCGACACGGCGTTGACGCCGTAGTCCGGCGCAGTGCGAATACTGACCCCGTTGACCACCGGACGGTCCGTCGCGAAGTTGTCGAAGTTACCTGAGGGCTGTCGCAGCTCTAGGTACAGGAAGTCCTTCGCGCCCTTGGCTGCCGGCCGGGCGATGCGCAGCACCTGCGGCTGCGTCTGACCGGTCACGTTGACGGCGGACAGCGTGTACGTGCCGGAGGTGGTGAGGTCGCCCGTCATGCCAGCGGTGATCCAGCCGACCCGACCCTTTTGATAGCCGTGGTACTGCCGCTCTGCCGTCGACATGCCGAGCACACTGAACGGGTCGCCGTATTCATCGAGGGTGCAGTTGCGGTCGCTCGTACTCAGGGAGACCACCGTCCCCCTTTCGGTGCAGCGGTAGGAGCCGGCGTGGTGGATGCCCAGGCTGTGGCCGTACTCGTGCGAGGTCACCCGGCGCAGCGCGGGGACCAGGTTCGCGTCGCCGAGATCGCGTAGGACGGTCCAGGAGTATTTGCCCGGCATGTATGCCACACCGCCGAAAGTGCACGTACTCCTGGGCATGAGGTGGATGACCTGGTCGTAGCTGGCGTCGTTGAAACCCGCCGCGGCGGCCGCCGCACGGGCCGCAGTCCCCCAGGTGTTGAAGTCGCAGTTGTCCGTGCTGCTCGCAGCGATCCGGACCCAATCGAAAACGTCGCCGGTACTGCCGGCTGTCCCGCCCGCCAGAGTGAGCTGGGCGAACGAGGTCTGCGTCATGAAGTCACGGACCGACGGCGTGCTGGCAGCGTCACCGAAGACCACGCCAGCGGCGTCTGGCGCCGTGATCGCCCGGCTCCCCTCGGCGCTGTCGGCGAAGTCAAACAAGATGACCGCCACCTTCTTGGTGACCGCTGCCGTCGCCTCGGCCGCGACCGGCGTTCCGGATGCACCACCGGCCTCCTGTACAGCGCTGCTGCTGTCGACCTGCAGCACACCCGGACGCACCTTCGTTCCCGTGACCCGCACGCTCTTCGCGCCCAGCCCCTCCGGGCCGCGGTCACCAAACACCAGCTCGGTCCGGCTGCCATCACTACCGACGAGCCGGTACTGATGAACCGATCGCCCCTCATCCAGATGGTCCTCGTGGAGCACCTCCAGGACACCGGAGAGGGTGTCTGGCGGCGACGCGAAAGCAGGCGCGGTCGCTACGAGCGCGGCCAGGGCAATACCGGTCAGGGCAACCGTGGCGGCGAGGCGTCTGCGGGACATCTGAGCTCCTGATCACGCCGAGCGAGACTCCAGCGGGCGCTGGGCGTCGATGTTGTCGACAACCTAGGCCCAAGCCGACCATTTCGGCACCATCGTCACGCGTGGCTGGTCAGCCGACGACGGCCAGCACTCCGCAGGCGAGGATGGCCAGCGCGGACAGGGTGGCACCGACCTTCGCCTTCGGCCCATCGCTGCGCAGACCAAGCAACAGGGCACCGACCCCGAAGACCGCGGGCAGCCCGGTCCAGAACCCCGGGAACAGCAAAGCCGCGAGCAACCCGCCGATGAGTGCGCTGTTGGGCGCCTGCGGAGCCTTGGCGGCAGCGCCGTACCAATACCGGTAGATCACGGCGGTGATGACCGCAAGCACCGCCATCATGACCAGCCAGACAACGAACTCGTCCGGGTCGTTGCGAGCGCTTTTCTCGCCAACATCAGCGAACGTTCCGACCGCAGTGAAGACAGCCGAGATCAACCAGGCGGCAATCCCGGCGCTCTTCATGCTCACCCCGCTCAGCGGTGCGGTGGACGTCGACATCGTGGTCTCGGACATGGTGCCTCCCCCTTGTCGTTTGCCACACGTTGTCCTCGCGGCAGGCCCCACTGTCAAGAAAGCGCGCACCTACTCTTGCGGTGATGACCACCGACCGCGACGCGCTGCGGGAGGTCGTCCGGTCCCCCGGCTTTCGCCAACTGATGGCGGTCCGGTTGTCCGGTCAGTTGTCCGACGGGCTCTTCCAGGCCTCGCTGTTCTCGGCGGTGTTCTTCAACCCTGAGCGGGCGACCTCAGCCGGCCAGGCGGCGGCGGCGTTTGCCACCCTGCTCCTGCCGTACAGCCTGGTTGGGCCCTTCGCCGGTGTGTTCCTCGACCGCTGGCGGCGGCAGCGAATCCTGGTGACGGCCAATGTCCTGCGCGCCGTAGCGGTCACCGTGTTCGCCTCGCTGCTCGCCCTGCGCGAGCCGACGGATCCGCTCGTCGTCGGGCTCGCCCTGCTGGTGGTCTCGGCCAACCGCTTCATCCTGTCCGGGCTCAGTGCCGCCCTGCCGCACGTCGTGCCGACCCGGCGCCTCGTCACGGCCAACTCCGTCAGCACCACCCTGGGTGCTGGCGCTGCGGCCATCGGCGGCGCCTCCGCTCTCGGCTTTCGCGCGGTGTTCGGTGAGGACGATCTTGGGGCCGCGCGAGTCGCGGTCGTCGCCGGTGTGGTCTACCTGGCCTCGGGGCTCCTGGCCCGGCGGCTCGGTCGCGACGCACTCGGCCCGGACCACACGACTCCGCTCTCCTCGCTGTCGACAGCGCTGCGCGGGGTGCTGCGCGGGGTGCTCGAAGGTGCGGCGCACGTGCGCCAGCACGGCCAGGCCGGACGCGCGCTCGCGGCGATCGCCGCACACCGGTTTTTCTACGGGCTGTCCTTCGTCGCGACGCTGCTGCTCTACACCGAGCAGGGCGCGATCGGACGCGGCTTTTCCGGGCTTGGCGAAGTGATCGTCGTGAGCGTCCTCGGCGGGCTGCTCGCCGCCGTCGTCACGCCACGCGTCACCCGGCGGATCGGGACGCAACGCTGGATCACGGTGGTCTTCGCCGCGGCCGCCGTCGTGGAAGTGGCGTTCGGTCTGCCGTACACGCACGCGGCCTTCCTGGTGGCCGCCTTCTTCCTCGGCTTTGCTGCGCAGGCCTCGAAAATCTGCGTCGACACTCTGGTGCAGGAGGCGACGGAGGACGACTACCGCGGCCGGGTGTTCTCCTTCTACGACACGCTCTTTAACCTCAGCTTCGTGTCGGCAGCACTGGCGTCGGCCTTCCTGCTGCCGCCCAACGGCAAGAGCTACCTGGTGATCGCCATCGTGGCTGGCGGCTATGCCCTCACCTCCCTGGCGTACGGCGTGCAGAGCACCCGCCGGATGGCGGTCGAGCCGCCCGAGCCCATCGTCGGCTGACGGACGGCCGTCGCCCGGTCGCGGTTACGCGTGGCGCTAGGGGGTGCCGAGGAGGGGGGCAGTCAAAGAACCGACCAGCGGCAACAGCCCAGGGGTGGTCGTCTTCGGGCGCGGGAGGAGCGTGGCGACCGGTGCGGGCAGGGCCGACACCACGGCGTCGACGACGGGCCGCAACAGGTCGGTGACCGGCTCCGCGGGGCCGGGCGACGGCGACGGCGCAACCGTCGGGATCGGCGTGGGCGTCCCCGGGGTGCCGGGACGACCTGGAGCGGTCGGCTGAGGCAGGGTCGGACCGGGTCCGACGGGGTTGCCGCCGCCCGTGCCGTCCACAGCGATGCCATCCAACGCGAGCACCCCGTCAAGGGGGGCCAAGGCCTCGTCCAGCGCCTTGCTCACCGCCGGAACGCCGGCACCGACGAGCGCGGCGACGACGCCCCACGAACCGCCCTCGGCGCGCAGCCGTCGGACGGTCTCGTACGTCGTCCGACCACCCTTGGGCGCGGCCTGGGCGACGAGGTAGGCCAGGGCGGACTCGCCAGCCGGAGCCGGCGACGCACTGGCCATGGCGTACGAGGCCGGCAGCCCGACGGCGACCCGGGACCGCACGTCGCGTTCCAGCGAGTCGGCGAGCGCGTTGAGATCGACATCGGAGCTGACCAGACCCTGAGCGAAGCGGCGCTCCCAGCTGTCACGGGTGAGCGCGAGGGCGGTGACCCGGCCGGGCAGGGCGCCGTACGGGACCTGCACCTGGTGCAGGGCGTTGACCGTCGCGGCGGACTTGCGGCCGGTCGCGCGGACGCCCGCGGCGCCGCGGAAGGACGCCACGCGCAGCAGCACGCCGCGCTCGACGCGCACCACGCTGCCCCGCGGAGTGCTGACGTCGGCTGCTCCGGCGGACAGGGTGAGCGCGCCGGTGCGCCGGGCGTCGACCATGACGAGGCCGCGGCGCAGTTCCTCGCGGCTGCCGTCCAGGACGGTGACGGCGCTGTCGGAGCCGAGCAGGACAACCCGACCGACGCTGGTCAGCGCGACCGAGCCGCCCGGGGCGGTGGTCACGGTGGCGCCGGACGGAACGCGGGTGCGCGCCCCGGGCGTGCTCACCGACCCGTCGGCCAGGGTGAGCGTGGTCGCCCGAGGGTCGGACAGGAACGTCGCGGCCTTGGCGACGTCGGTGCCGCAGGCCGACAGCGCGACGGAGGCGAGCAGGCCGAGCGCGAGCAGGCCAGCCCCACCGGCGAGCGCGTCGCGCCACCGGTTGGCCGGGGGCAGCGTGGGGCGGGGATGCCCGTTCTGCCCGAGTACGCCCGTCATGCCCCCATGGTGCTGCCTCGTCCCGCAGCTCGCCATGGCCCGAAATGACTATCCCGGGGGCGGCCGCACGAGCAAGATCGGCACGTCGGGCGGCCCGCTGGAGTCAGGCGGAGGGACCCAGCCCGTTCTCAGCGGCCCAGGCAAGCAATGCCGCCTCCGCAGCTTCACGCGACTGCGGCCCGTGCTCCATCCGCAGCGCGAGCAGGTGCTTGAGCGCGGCGCCGACCTGGCGGCCCGGCGGCAGGTCGAGCAGGCGCATGACCTCGGCGCCGTCGAGGTCGGGCCGGATCCGGGACAGTTCCTCCTGCTCCGCGAGCCGGGCGATCCGCTCTTCGAGCGAGTCGTACGAGGCGGCGAGCGACGCGGCCCGGCGCCGGTTGCGGGTCGTGCAGTCCGACCGTACGAGCAGGTGCAGCCGGTCGAGTTGGTCACCGGCGTCGGTGACATAGCGACGCACCGCGGAGTCGGTCCAGTCCGAGGAGCCGTAGCCGTGAAAGCGCAGGTGCAGATCGATCAGGCGGCAGACCGGCTCGATGACGTCCTTGCCGTAGGTCAGGTGCCGCATCCGCTTGCGGGCCATCTTGGCGCCGACCACCTCATGGTGGTGGAAAGAAACCCCGCCGCCCGGCTGGTGGCGTCGGGTCGGCGGCTTGCCGATGTCGTGCAGCACAGCGGCCAGCCGCAGGATCAGGTCCGGGCCGTCAGCTTCCAGTCGCATGGCGCGCTCGAGCACCTGCAGCGTGTGCTCGTAGACGTCCTTGTGCTGGTGGTGCTCGTCGATCTCCAGTTGGAGCGCCGGCAGTTCGGGCAGCACGGCGGCGGCCAGCCCGGTGTCGACAAGCAACTCGAGGCCGGCCCGCGGGACCTGGCCGAGCATCAGGCGGGTGAGTTCCTCGCGGATCCGCTCCACGCTGACGATCGACAACCGCTCCGCCATCGCGGTCATCGCCGCGATCACCTCGGGGGCGACGGTGAAGCCAAGCTGGGCGGCGAAGCGGGCCGCCCGCAGCATCCGCAGCGGGTCGTCTCCAAACGACGCCTCGGGCGTGCCCGGCGTACGCAGAACTTTCGCGGCGAGATGCTCGATACCGCCGTACAGGTCGACGAAGGCGTCAGCTGCCCGCCAATTCGGCAGCGCGATCGCCATCGCGTTGACGGTGAAGTCGCGCCGGGACAGGTCCCCCGCCAGCGTGTCGCCGTAGGTCACCACCGGGTTGCGCGAGCTGGGGTCGTAACTCTCGGCGCGGTAGGTCGTGACCTCGAGCTTGAAGCCCTGTCGCGCGATGCCGACAGTGCCGAAGGCGATCCCGGTCTCCCAGGTCTGCTCGGCCCAGCCCTCGACCAGCGCGAGAACCTGCTCGGGGCGCGCGTCAGTGGTGAGGTCAAGGTCGTCTCCGAGGCGCCCGAGCAGGGCGTCGCGCACCGACCCACCGACGAGGTGCACGGCGTGCCCGGCTGCGGCGAACCGCTCGCCGAGTTCGACCGCCACCGGCGAGACGCGCATGAGCTCCTCCACGGCGTTCGTGACAGCGATGCGCTGGAGCTCGGTCAAGGCGGACACGGAAGCCGAGGGTAGGCGCTCGGCGCCAATGACACTGGAGCGCTCCGCGCCCGTACATTGAGCCGATGCCCCCGACGCCCGCTCCGCCGTCTCGGCGGCCGCTGCGGCGCGTGGACGAGACGAGCGCCGGCGGCCTCGTGCTGGACCGCCGGGGTGACGGCGCCAGTGCGGCTCTGATCGGGCGGCTGGACCGGCGCGGACGGCTGCTCTGGTCACTGCCCAAGGGACACCTCGAGGCCGGCGAGACCGAGCAGCAGACCGCCGTACGCGAGGTGGCCGAGGAGACCGGCATCCGCGGCACCGTCATCGGCAAGCTGGGCACGATCGACTTCTGGTTCGTCGCCGACGGACGACGCATCCATAAGACGGTCCATCACTTCCTGCTGGTGGCCGACGACCCGGTCAACGGCCTCGAGCTCTCGGATGAGGACGTCGAGGTCAGTGAGGTCGCCTGGGTGCCGCTCGCCGAGGTGAGCAGTCGGCTGGCGTATGCCGACGAGCGACGACTGCTCGAGCGGGTTCCCGACCTGCTCGCCGAGACGGCCTGATCCCGGTGTTCCGGCTCCGCGCCGCTGTGGCCGTCGCCGGCTCGCTCACCCTCGTCGTGCTCAGCCCCGGACTCGCCGCTCCGGTCGGGGCGGCGACGCCCAGTCCCGGCTCCAACGACGACTCGCCCGCCAAGATCACCATCACCAAGCTGGCGCCGCGGGCCCCGCTGGACCCGGCCGAGTTCTTCCAGGTCAGCGGCCGGATCACCAACCGCGGCTCCGCGCAGCTCACCGACCTCAAGGTCCGGCTCAAGCGGGGCGGGGTTCTGCGGACCCGCAGTGAGCTGGCCGATGCCGACACCGACCCGCCGGCCACCGGCGTACGGATCGGCACTCCGGTCCCGGCCGCTCAGGCAACCCTCGAGCCCGGCGGGTCGACGACCTTTGACGTCCGCATCCGCGTCGGGCTCTTGGACCTGCGCTCACTGGGCGTCTACCCACTCGAGGTCGAGGTTCGCGGCGTCGTCCGGGGTGAGTCTTCGACCGGGACGATCGGTAGCACCCAGACCTACGTCCCGTGGTTCCCCGACGGCGCGCCAACGGGGCGCGTCCGGATCGCCTGGGTGTGGCCACTGGTCGCCGAGCCGAGCCGAGGTCCGCGCGAAGTCATGGTCGACAACGACCTCGCGGAGTCACTGCGCTCGCAGGGTCGCCTCGACCGGATGCTGCGCGCTGCGGCGGACGGACAGACCGGCCGCTGCGACGACGTGGCACAGGGGCCGGCCGGGGCAGCCCCCGCACCTCTGACGGGCGGGTGTCGCGGCGACGCGATCCCGATGACCTACGCCGTCGACCCGGACCTGCTGTTCACCGCCGACGCGATGACCCGGCCCTACCAAGTGCGGGTCAACACCGACCGCAATCGGCTGATCAGCGACGTCGAGCCAGCCCGTGAGTGGCTGGCCACCCTCACGACGGCGGTCGCCCGCGCCGACGTGCTCGCCCTGCCCTATGCCGACCCCGACGTCGTGGCATTGACCGCGCCCGACGCCGGACTAGCGGACGAGGTCGGCCAGCTGCGCGAGCTCGGCAAACGCGAAGCCGCCCGGGTCACCGGCCGTACGCCGCTGTCGTCCGTCGTCTGGCCGCCGGGTGGCCCGCTCACCCGGCGAGCCCTGGAGGCCCTCACCTCCGGTGGCGCGACCGCGGCGGTGCTCGACCCGCTCGCGCTGCAGCAGCCCGACGTACCGCCGGCGCGCACCCCGGACGCCGTCATCGGGCAGGTGTCGCAGCAGACGGGAGTCCCGGTCAACGGGCTGGTCATCGACGCTGCCCTGTCGTCCCTGCTGGACCCGTCGCTGCCGGACTATCCCGGGTCGCGGGTGGTCGAGCAGCGCTGGATCGCCGAGACGGCAATCATCGCGGCGGAGGCACCGTCGGTCTCGCGCACCCTCGTCGTCGCGCCGGACCGGCAGTCTGACCTGGTCGCCGCCGTCGGGTCGGCCGCCATCTTGGACAGCGGCCGGTTGCCCTGGCTCTGCGCGGTTTCCCTCGCCTCGGTGGCCGCGGGCAGCGACGACTGCCCCAACAGCACCGCGAACCCCGCGCGCGAGGTTCCGCCGGTCGAGCTCGAGCGCCCGCTGGCCAGCGCCGACCTGCTCCCGGCGATCTACCTCGCCCAGGTCGCGCAGTCCCGGCGGGTGTCGACGCAATTCACCGACGAGGTGCTCGACCCGACCAGCCAGGAGGCCGTACGCACGACCGCCCGCCTGCTGCGTGCCCGCGCCCGCACCGAGTCCCGCGCCTGGCGCGACGACCTGCCCGCCGGGCGGCGGATGCTCGGGCTCTTGCAAGACGACCTGGCCGACCTGCGCGGAAAGGTGCACCTGCAGATCGGCCGCGGCACCGTCACCCTCACGAGCACCAGCGGCGTCATCTCCGTCAACGTGGTCAACGAACTCGGCCAACCGGTGCGGGTCGGCGTTCAGCTCAGTTCGCCCGGAGCTCGCCTCTCCACGAGCGAGACCCCGGTGGAGACGGTCCCGGCCGCCTTCGCCAAGCAGATCAACCTGCAGGTGACGAGTACGACGTCCGGCAAGTTCGCCGTACGCGCCCAGCTCGTCGACAGCAACCGCAGACCCTTCGGCGAGCCCGTCGACCTGGTCGTACGCAGCACGCAGTACGGCCGGGTGGCCCTCGCGGTCACCGGGGTCGCCGCCGGCGTCCTGCTAGCCGCCGCCGGCTACCGCATCGCCCGGCGGGCCTTGCGCCGCAACGGGAACCAGGACCAGCCGGCATGACCGCCGCGGCTGGTCCTGGCGGCGGGCTCGGCCGCTCGACCCGCAGCATGGCCGTCGGCACGATCGCCTCGCGCGGCACGGGCTTCGTCCGCAATGCGGCCATCGCCGCGGTGCTCGGCGTCACCGGTGTCGGTGCTGCCTACAACGTCGCCAACACCACCCCCAACATCGTCTACGAACTGCTGCTCGGCGGGATCCTCACCAGCGTCTTGGTGCCCCTGCTCGTCCGGGCCGCCAAGGACGACGAGCGGGCCGGGCAGGTCTACGCCCAACAGCTGCTCACGCTGGTCGTCGTGGTCCTGCTCATCGCCTCGGCCGTGCTGGTCCTGCTCGCGCCGCAACTGGTCGGGCTCTACGCCGCCAACGCCGCGCCAGCCGACCGGGACCTGGCCGTGGTGCTCGCGCGGTTCTTTCTGCCGCAAATGCTGTTCTACGGCGCGGGAGCGGTGCTCGGCGCGATCCTCAACACCCGCGGCCGGTTTGGCCCGCCGATGTGGGCGCCGGTCGTCAACAACCTCGTCGTCATCGGCACCAGCGGGCTGTTCCTCGCACTGCCCGGCATCAGCCCGTTGCGCTCCGGCACCATCACCACGACGCAGCTCGTCGTCCTCGGGCTCGGGACCACGCTGGGGATCGTCGCCCAGACCGTCGCGCTCGTCCCGTCCCTGCGGGCCGCCGGGTTCTCGTTCCGACCGCGATGGGGCCTACCCGGCATCGGTGACATCGGCCGCCTCGCCCGCTGGGTCCTGCTCTACGTCGTCGCCAACCAACTCGCCTACGTCGTCGTCGTCCGCCTCGCCAACGACGGCGCACTCAACGCGATGGGCCGCGGCTACGCGTCGTACGTCAATGCCTTTGTCCTGTGGCAGTTGCCGCACGCGGTCGTCGCGGTCAGCGTCATCACTGCGCTGCTGCCGCGGATGAGCCGGGCCGCCGCGGACGATCGGATCGACGACCTGCGCGCGCAACTCAACCGTGGGCTGCGGCTGACCGTGACGGTCCTCGTGCCAGCAGCGGTCGCCTACCTGGTGCTCGGCCGGGTGCTCGCGACGGTGGTCTTCGGGCACCTGCGTACGACCAACGAACAGGCCCACTTCATCGGCGTGCTGCTGGCCGTCTTCGCGTTCGGGCTGGTCCCGTTCAGCATCTACCAACTGCAGTTGCGGGCTTTCTACGCACTCCAGGACACGCGTACACCGACCCTGATCAACCTGTGCGTCAACGTGACGCTCGTCGTCGTCGACGTGGCGCTCTACGCCCTGCTCCCGGACCGCTATGCGGTGCTCGGGCTCGCCGCCGGGCACGCCTGTTCGTTCCTTGCCGGGCTCGTCCTGTGCTCGCGGGTGCTGTCGCGCCGCCTCGGCGGACTGGACGGCGGCCTCGTCGTGCGGACCGCCGTCCGGTGCCTGGCCGCAGCGGTCGTGCCGGGTCTGGTCGCCGCCGGTCTGGTTGCTGGCGTCGTTGCCGCACTCGGCGACGGTCAGGTCGGCTCGCTCTCGGCCCTGCTCCTGGGCTCGGCCGTTCTCGGCGCCGGCTACGTCCTCGGGGCGCGGCGGCTGCGGATCACCGAGTTGGACGAGGTGGTCGGTCCCGTACTGGGCCGTCTGGGGCTCGCCCGGGGCTGAATGGCTCAAGCCAGGGCCCCCGGCATCCGACCTAGTGGAGATGAAGCGCATGCAGGGGGACCGGGGCGACATCGTGCTCGGCTGGCTGACCAAGCTGGTGGTGATCATTGGGGTATTCGGGCTCATCGGCTTCGACCTGATCGCGGTCGGGCAGGCACACCTGCAGACCTCCGACCGGGCGAACACGGCAGCGCGCGCAGCAGCCGACAACTACCAGACGAGTCGCAACACTCAGCAGGCGTTCGACGCGGCATACGCGACACTCGTCGGCGACGACACCATCGAGACCGCCACGTTCGCGGTCACTCCCGACGGAGCCGTGTCCCTGCGGCTGCACCACCGCGCCACGACGCTGCTGGTGGAGAAGATCGGACCGCTGCGCAACCAGGCAGCCGTTGTCGCCACCGGCGAGGCCAAGCCCGTCCGCTAACTCCTGCGGCGGCTGTCGCCCTAGACTGGCCGAGATCGTTCACCGGTGTCGTGTCGTGCCAGGAGGAAGCAGCGTGGCCGCCTCGACGGAGCGCCCCATCGCGCGCCCCGCGCTGGCGGCCGAGGACCTGGTCGCCGAGCGCTACCGGCTCATCCAACCGGTGGCCGTGCCCGACACCGACGACGCGCCGGCCGCGTTCTGGCAGGCCACCGACGAGGTGCTCGCCCGCGTGGTGGCGGTCCGGCTACTCCCCGCCGGTGGCAAGGCTGGCAAGTCTGCCGCCCAGCCGTTCCTCGACGCCGCAGGCCTGGCTGGCCGGCTGTCTCACCCAGGCCTGGCGCGGGTCTACGACGCGGCGCTCACACCGATGCCGAGCGAGCGTTCTGGTCGGCCTACCGATGTGGCCTACGTCGTCAGCGAGTGGGTCGAGGGCCGGTCGCTGACCGACGTGCTGCTCGCCGACGGACCGCTCCCGCCGCACCGGGCGACGGCGCTGGCGTTGCAGGCCGCCGAGGCGCTCGCCGCGTTGCACGGCAGTGGGCTCGCGCACGGCCGGCTGCACCCCGGAAACCTGCTGCTGACGCCCGACGACCGCGTCCGGCTCACCGATGCCGCGGTCGCCTCCGCGCTGCACCGGACAGGTCGGGCCGAGCTCACCCCAGAGGGCGCCGCCCAGGACTGTCGCGATCTCGGCGCTCTGCTGTACGCCCTGGTGACCGCCCGCTGGCCCGCGAACGCGACCGAGCAACCAGCCCGAGGAGTGCCTCCCGCACCGCGCGCCTCCTCCGCCGCGCTCGTCTACGCGCCGCGTCAGGTCCGCGCGGGCATCCCGCGTGCGCTCGACGCCCTCGTGGTGCGCATCCTCGAGCCACGACGCGCCCCCGGCTTGCCGCCGCTCGACACCGCCCCCGCGCTGGTCCAGGCGCTGGCCGCGGTCGAGCTGGGGCCGGTTGAGGTGCCGCTTCCTCCACCGCCGCCGCGCGTCCGGTGGCGCGACCGCGAGCCGACCCGGTTCCGCCGGTCGCTGCCCGCGCTGGCCGGCCTAGCGTTCATCGGGATCGTCGGGCTGTCGATGTACCACGTCGGCCAGCAGGTCGGTCAGCTGCCGCGTCGGGCCGGCGGCATCGATGAGCTCGCCGTGCCGTCGGTCGGGCCCTCGACGGGCGTCGGCGCCCCCATCGACTTGGGCAAGGCTCCGGTCGCGGTCCGCGACTTCGATCCGGGCGACGGCGTCGAGCAGTCAGGCACCGTGCCCAATGCGTTCGACAGCGATCCGTCGACGGCCTGGACCACCGAGGGCTACACAAGCTCGCGCTTCGGTGGCCTGAAGCCGGGTGTCGGCCTGCTCATCGACCTCGGCTCGCCGACCGTCGTGGCGTCGGTCAAGGCAGGTCTCACGATCGACGGCGCCGACGTCGAGCTGCGTTCTGCCAACGTGGCTGGCAAAAGCGCCGACGACTTCACCCTCGTCGCGCGTCTGACCGGCGCCAAGCAAGTGGCGACGCTCACCCCCGCTACCGCGACGCCCGCACGATTTTGGCTGTTGTGGTTCACCCAGCTGCCCAAGGCTAGGGACAGCCGGTTCCGCGAGGGCGTGGCCGAGCTCGTCTTCACCCGCGGCCGCTGACGTTACGGTGCGCAGGTGAGCGAGGACCTTCCCGATGGCGACGCCGTCGACCGGGCGCTGATCGCCGCACACGTCACGGGTGACACCGCGGCGTTCCCGCAACTCGTCCGCCGTCACCGCGATCGGCTGTGGGCCGTGGCGCTCCGGACGACGGGCGACCGCGAGGAGGCGGCCGACGCGCTGCAGGATGCGTGGGTGTCGGCCTATCGCGCGGCCGACTCCTACCGCGGTGAGGCCCGGGTCACCACCTGGCTGCACCGGGTCGTCGTCAACGCCTGCCTGGACCGGCTGCGGCGGAAGGCCGTACGCCCGACCGTCGCCCTGCCGGACGACCACAGCCTGACGGACCCACGCGACGCGATCGCTGACCGCGAGACGGCTATGGACATCGAGGCTGCGCTGGCGGCGCTGCCGTTGGATCAGCGGGCCGCCCTGCTTCTCGTCGACGTCCAAGGCCACTCGGTGCAGGAGGCAGCCGACATCCTCGGAGTGCCCACCGGGACGGTGAAAAGCCGGTGCGCGCGTGGCCGGGCCCGGCTTGCGGTGACGCTTGGCCACGTGCGGAACCGACCGCCCGCCGGCGGCGTCCCATCTGCAACCCCCGACGTGACCGGGACTACCGACCAGCTGACCGAGAGGGGGACCCCGTGAGCGAGCCACACGTCCCCGGCCAGCCCAGCGGGTCGCCGCGCCCCCACGAGGAGCACCTCGGCCTCGACGCGCTGGCCGAATGCTTGGCGACCCCGGTCCCGCCCGCCTCCGGGTTTGGGCGGCACCTCGCCTCGTGCGCCGGGTGTACGGCTCGGCTGGCCGAGCTGCGCGACGCCGAACCGGCCGTAGCGGCGGCCCTGGGCTCACTGCCCTCGCTGCCGCTGCCGGACGACGTCGCCGAGCGACTCGACGCCGTGCTGCGCGAGCTCGGCGCGGACGTCGACACCGCGGATCCGCCGATGCGTGCGACCGTCACGACGCTCCCGATCCCGACGACCGCCACCGGTCGCTCACCGATGCGCTGGCTCACCGCAGCCGCCGCTGCCGTGGTCCTGCTCGCCGGCGGGGCTTTCGGCATCGCTCAACTGACCGGTGTGGACCGCGGCTCCACGACCGCGAGCGGCGGGGCGAGCACAGTGCTGGGTCTGGTCCGCAACGACACCGGCACCGACTACGCCGACCGGGCCGCGCTGGTCGCGGCCGTCCCCTCCCTGCTGGACGGGAGCGCCTCCCGCGGGCCCGCAGCCCTGTCCGTCCCGGCGCCCGCCGTGGCGGCCCCGCAGGCCGATGCCAAGGCTGGCGCTGGCTCGGCTGGCACTGCTGGCACCTTGGCGCCCGAAGCGGGGGCCAACCGGGAAGCCGCTGACCCGCTGGCCCGGCTGCGCACCGACGCCGGGCTGGCCGACTGTCTGCTGGCGCTGCTCCCCCCGGAGGAGCCCGACGTCTCCCCGCTTGCCCTGGACTACGGCAGTTACGCCGGGGCGCCGGCGATGGTGGTGTTGCTGCCGGGCGCGGCCAGCGGCAAGGTGGACGTCTTCATCGTCGGCCCCGGCTGCTCGCGCGCCAACGACAGCACGCTTTTTTACACCTCGGTCGCGTCCTCGTGAGCTGAGGCCGCGGGCTTGCGCACCTTCGGCGGCACGGTCCACAGGATCGCCCCCGCGGCCGCGCACACGTACGGCAGCAGCGTGCCAGCGCTCAGGATCGGTTGGCTCGCCTCGAGCGCGAAGCCGTACGCCACCCCCAGCACAGCCAGGACCGCGGAGATCGCCCGCACCCGCGTGCCGACCTCGCCGCGCCCGTCCGTCGCCCCGGCCTTGAGCGCCGCGCCCCCGCACACGACGCCCACCACGAACGGCCCCACGTACGAAAACAGCCCGGACTGGACGTATTCGCTCGCGATCAGCCCGCCCGCCAAGGCCACGGCGTAAGACGCGAGCGCCGCCCGGACGAAGCGCTCCAACGGCTCCGGTGACCGCACGACGCGCCCCGCGCTGCCCCCGGCGGGGCCAAGGGCTGCGCACAGCGAGCAGCCGGTCGCGGCGAGCAGGGCAGCGTCGGCGCCGCACCGGGGGCGGGCGCAGACCGGGCAGGCATCCACAGCGGGCCGGGACGGGTGGGCGGCGCACCGACCGGGCAGGAGAGCAGGGGCAGTCACCGGAGCAGCCTGTCACGCAGGTGGAATCACCTCCCTACAGTGGCGCTTGTACCGAGGGCACCGCCCGCCGTCCAGTGATCGAGGAGCCACCGTGACCGAGCAGGACATCCGCGAGTCGATCGTGATCGGCTCCGGCCCGGCCGGCTACACCGCGGCCATCTACTTGGCCCGCGCTCAGCTCAAGCCCCTGGTCTTCGAGGGAGCTGTCACCGCCGGCGGCGCGCTCATGAACACCACGGACGTGGAGAACTTCCCCGGCTTCGCCGACGGGATCATGGGCCCCGAGCTCATGGACAACCTGCGCAAGCAAGCCGAGCGCTTCGGCGCCGAGCTCGTGACCGACGACGTCACCGAGGTGGATCTGTCCGGCTCTCCCAAGGTCGTCAAGGTCGGCGCGGACACGTACTACGCCAAGACGGTCGTGCTGGCCATGGGCTCGGCTTACCGCGAGCTCGGGATCCCGGGCGAGAAGGAACTGTCCGGCCATGGCGTCTCGTGGTGCGCGACGTGCGACGGGTTTTTCTTCCGCGACCAGGACATCGCCGTCGTCGGTGGCGGCGACAGCGCGCTGGAGGAGGCGACGTTCCTCACCCGTTTCGCCCGCTCGGTCACGCTGATCCACCGCCGCGACAGCCTGCGCGCCTCCAAGATCATGCAGGAGCGCGCGCTGGCTAACGAGAAGATCTCCTACATCTGGGACACCGAGGTGCTCGAAGCGGTTGGCACCGACAACAAGCTCAGCGCGGTCAAGCTGCGCAACCTCAAGACCGGCGAGGAGAGCGAACTCCCCCTCACCGGGCTGTTCATCGCCATCGGGCACGACCCGCGGTCCGAACTGATCAAGGATCAGATCGCGCTCGACGCCGAGGGCTACGTCCTGCAGCATCGGATCGCCTCGACCGAGACTGACGTCGCGGGCGTCTTCGCCTCGGGCGACCTGGTCGACCACACCTACCGCCAGGCCATCACCGCGGCCGGCAGCGGTTGCGCCGCCGCGCTCGACGCCGAGCGCTGGCTGGCCGCGCTCGAGGAAGCCTGACGGCTCGCGGCATACTTCGCCGTAGGCCCCTGTTGTACTGACCGCAACATCTGACCCGATGAAGGAGTGCTCCTGTGGGCGCCAACACCAAGACCGTCACCGACGCCACGTTCGCGACGGACGTGCTGCAGAGTGACAAGCCTGTGCTGGTCGACTTCTGGGCGGAGTGGTGCGGCCCCTGCAAGATGGTCGCCCCGGTGCTGGAGGAGATCGCCGGCGAAAACGCCGACAAGATCACCGTGGTCAAGCTCAACATCGACGAAAACCCGGGCGCGGCCCGCGACTACTCGATCATGTCGATCCCCACGATGGCGGTCTTCCAGGGCGGCCAGTTGGTCAAGTCGATTGTTGGCGCCAAGCCCAAGGCGGCCATCCTGCGCGACCTCGAGGCCTACCTCTAACCGCGCCGCAGGACCCTTCCCGTCCGTCGGTAGGGTCACCTGATGGACCTGATCCGGCTCGGCAGCAGCGGCGCTGCTGTCGACGAGATCCACGCCGCGTTCCTCGGACTCGGGTTGCTCACCGAACCCCTGCCCGCGAGCTACGACGACACGACCGAGCGGGCCGTCCGCACCTTCCAGCAGCAGCGCGGGCTGTCGGTCGACGGCATCGTCGGCGACGAGACCTACCGCGCCATCACCTCGGCCAAGTTCACCCTCGGCGACCGGCTGCTGTCGTTGGCCGCGACCCACCCCTATGTCGGTGACGACGTCGCCGCCCTGCAGGACCGGCTGCTCGAGCTCGGCTTCGACGCCGGTCGCGTCGATGGGGTTTTCGGCCCGCGCACCGAGGCGGCGCTGAAGTCGCTGCAGCGGGAGTACGGCATGCACGCTGATGGCGCGTGCGGGCCGGCGACGCTGCGCGCGCTGCGCCAACTCGGTCGGCTGGTGGTCGGTGGCCGGCCGCATCAGTTGCGCGAGAGCGAGGAGTTGCACCGGTCCGGTGCTTCGCTCGTGGGCAAGATCCTGGTGATCGATCCGGGTCACGGCGGGGCCGACCGCGGCGCCACCGCACACGGTCTCGAGGAGGCTGCGGTCGTCGAGCAGCTGACCGCTCGGTTCGAGGGGCGGCTCGTCGCGTCCGGAGTGCGCACCCTGGTGACCCGCGGCCCCGAC
>JBKJLP010000163.1:0-7951 GCA_046596735.1 Mycobacteriales bacterium
CCGCCGCGCTCACCGCCGGGGTGCTCGTCGCCCTCGCCGGGCCTGCTGTCGCCGGCCCTGCCGCCACCGTCACGTCCATGAACTCCTTTCTCGACAGCATGGGGACCAGGCACCTGATCGGGGAGGTCAAGAACACCGGCGACGTCGACATCGCGGCGCCGCACATCGACTTCGCGGTCAAAGACTCCGGCGGCAATACGGTCGACACTCCGTTCGCCGACGCCAGCGTCGGTGTCCTCGCGCCCGGTGAGTCCTCACCGTTCGAGGCGCAGACCGACCGCGCCGACTTCGCCAGCTACGAGGTGGTCGCGATCCTGGCGCCGGCCAGCAGCACGCCTCCCAACCACCACCTCTCGGTCAGCATCACCAACGTCTTCAAAGACAGCAGTGGCAACCGCCAGATCGGCGGCGCCGTGCGCAACAACAACCTGAGCGACGCTGCCGACCCGCAGGTGGTTTTCACGTTCTACGACGCCAGCGGCGCGGTCGTCGGTTCGGACACCGCGTTCACCGACACCGGTGCGCCGATCGCCCCTGGTGCCACGGCCAACTTCACCGAGGTCGTCAACCCCGACATCCCTGCCTACTCGCGGTTTGTGACGCTGGCGCAGTCCAGTTCCGCGGCCGACCCTGACCCCAACGCTCCGCCGCCGAACACCAGCCCGCCGCCCGCGGAGACGACCCTGAACTGCAACCCGCGCATGGCGCTGTCAACCACGACCATCGTCACCGGACAGGGCGTCACGGTGTCGGTCCAGGGCACCCCCGGATCGTTCGTGACCCTCGAGGGCTACAGCCGTCCCAGTACCGACTACGCGCCGATCCGCCGCGACGTCCAGCTCGACGGCGCCGGCACCGTGCCGCCGTTCGTCGTACGACCCTCGACCGCGGCCCGGATCCGGCTGCAGGTCCGCGGCTGCAGCACCCCCGGCACGGGCCAGGTCATCCAGGTGACGCCGGTGCTGACCATCACCACCACCCGAGTCAGCGCCCTCCGATACCGCTTCGAGGGGAAGATCACCCCCGGCAAGCAGAACACCGGCCGGGCGATCTTCCTGTACGTCGGCAGCGGCTCGGGCGCCCCCGTCAAGAAGGCAACAGCGCGCTCGCTCGCGGACGGCCGATACGCCTGGACACTGACACTCCCCCGTGGCGGGACTCGGGCGTACTGGGCTACCGGCGCCGATATGACCAATCTCGCTGGCAAGAGCGCGGTGAAGAGCTTCACGTCGTCCTGATACTGAACGGGTGCCGCTGAACATCTCGCCCTGCCGGTCCCTGTGCGACTGGCGTCCAACCCGCACGACGTACGACGACCTGCCCTTGTTCGCCTGTGCGGGCTGCGGCGGACAGTGGGTGCGCAGCGAGCCCTGGACGCCCGCCAACGCCGACGGCACGCTGCCCCCGGGGGTCAGTGCCGAGCGCGACGCGGCCGCGGCTGGCAGCGCGGACAGCTGAACGACGAGCGGTTCATGAACGCCTCGCGGCGGATCGGGGTGCCACAGCGATCGCACGGCTCGCCCTCGCGCCCATAGGCGTGCAGCGATCTCTCGAACAGGCCACTCACCCCCTCCGTCGACACATAGAGCGCGTCGAAGCTCGTGCCGCCAGCCGCGAGCGACTCATGCAGTACCTCGCGGACGTTGAGCAGCAGCCGCCGCAGCATCGGCCGGGTCAGCGCCTCCGTGGACCGCGCCCCGTGCACGCCGGTGCGCCACAGCGCCTCATCGGCATAGATGTTGCCGATCCCGGATACCAGGCTCTGGTCCAGCAGGGCGCGCTTGATCCCGGTCCGCCGCCGACGCACGGCCTCGACGAACGCTTCATCGTCAAACACCGGGTCGATCGGGTCGCGGGCGATGTGGGCCAACATCTCAGGCAGGCCGCGGTCCTCCGGCGCTCCGCCCGCAACGACAAACAGTCCGCCAAACGTCCGCTGGTCCACAAAGCGCAGCTCACGACCGCTGTCGGTGAACGTGAACCGGATGCGCAGGTGAATCTCGTCCGGCTTGTCCGGCGGCACCACGAGCAACTGCCCGCTCATCCCCAGATGCCCGGTGAGCACATCACCGGAGTCCAGCGGCAGCCACAGGTACTTGCCGCGGCGGACGGCGTCGATGACCGTGCGACCGCGCAACACCGCCTCGAAGTCGCGCTCCCCTGCCAGATGCCGACGTACGGACCGGGGGTGCCGCACGGCGACGTCATCGATGGTGCGGCCCGCGACCCCCCGCTCCAGACCGAGACGGACAACCTCGACCTCAGGCAACTCGGGCACTTAGCCCGGCTCCGCGGCCTCGACGACGCGTCCGGTGTCTCCGGTCAGGTGCCGCCAGGCCAACTCGGCGGCCTGTTGCTCGGCTTCCTTTTTGCTCTTGCCGGCGCCGGAGCCAAGATGCTCACCGCGGATGAGCGCGACTGCGGTGAAGGCCTTGGCGTGGTCCGGCCCGCTCTCCTGGACGTCGTACTGCGGGACACCAAGCGAGCGTGCGGCGGTGAGCTCTTGCAGGCTGGTCTTCCAGTCGAGCGCGGCCCCTTCCTGCAGGGCAGCCTCCAGCAACGGATCGAACAACATCCTGACCATCACGCCGACCTCGTCGATCCCTCGGTCGAGGTAGACCGCCCCGATGATCGCCTCCATCGTGTCGGCCAAGATCGAGGCCTTGTCCCGGCCACCGGTCACTTCCTCGCCTCGGCCAATCCGCACGAAGCGGCCGAGCTCGAGCCGACGCGCGACCTTGGCCAGGGCCCGCGTGTTGACGACACTGGCCCGCAACTTGGCCAGCTGGCCCTCTTGTAAATCCGGGTGCGAGAGGTAGATCGCATCCGTGATGACGAGCCCCAGCACCGAGTCGCCCAGGAACTCGAGCCGCTCGTTGGTCGGCAGCCCGCCATGCTCGTACGCGTAGGAGCGGTGGGTCAGCGCACGCTCGAGGAGGGCGCGGTCGATCCCCGTCCCAAGTCGAGCCTCGAGAACGGTGTACGACGTGGTCCCCGGCGAACGCGACGTCACATCCGCGCCAGGGCGTAGTCGACGGCAGCCCCGACCGTGCTCAGCCCGTCGAGGTCCTCGTCCTCGATGTGGAAGCCCGGCCGGGCCAGGGGCGTCAGCGTTTCCTCCACGATCTCCACGATCTCCACCAGCGCGAGCGAATCGGCCTTAAGGTCCTCGACGAAGCGGGTCTCCCTGGTGACCGTTTCCGCAGGAACCTCAAGCACGGTGTGGACCGCTTGCTGCACCACGGTCAGGATCTCCTGCGCGTTCACGCCGACACCTTTCGGTCCTCGTACTCAGCCAGCAGCGCCGCGGTCCGCGGCACCAGTTCAGCGGACGCGGCTTCGGCCGCCACCCGCAGACAGCTCGCCACCGCCTTCGGGCTTGCCGAGCCGTGGCCCACGACCATTACGCCGTTGACCCCCAGGAGCATCGCGCCGCCGAGGACATCGGGGCTCATGTGCGCGGTGGCCTCCTCGAACGCGGGAAGGAGGAGCTTTGCCGCCGCCTTGCGCTCAGGCGTCGAGGTGATCGACTCGAGCAGGACCTCGGTCAGCATGGCTGCGGCGCCCTCGAGCCCCTTGAGCAGGACGTTGCCGGTGAAGCCGTCGGTCACCACGACATCCGCCACCCCGCCCATCGGGACATCACGTCCCTCGACGTTGCCGATGAAGTTCAGCGGTAGCGCCGACAGCAGCGCGAAGGCCTCCTTGCGGACGGCGTCGCCCTTGCCCGCCTCCTCGCCGTTGGTGAGCAGGCCGACGCGCGGTCGTGCAATGCCGAGCCGGATCGTCGCAAAGGCCGAACCAGCCACAGCCTGTTGCGCCAGCAGTCGCGCATCGGCTTCGGGCGTCGCTCCCGCATCCAGGAGCACCAGCGGTCCCTTGCGGGCCGGGATCACGGCGGCCAGCGCCGGTCGGCTGATGCCGCGCAGCCGACCCAGGGTGAACACGGCAGCAGCCAACGCACCGCCGGACGAGCCCACCGAAACGACGGCATCAGCCTGCCCGTCGCGGACGAGCCGAGCAGCGACCCGCACGGAGGCGTCGCGCTTGGCGCGTACGGCCTTGGCAGGGTCTTCGTCCATCCCGATCACCTGGCTCGCCGGCACCAACGCAAAGGCGCCAGAGCGCCCACGTTCGGCGAGCAGCCGTTCGGCGACCTCCCGCGGACCGACGAGAACGACCTCAAGCGTGGGGTCGTCGTCGACGGCCAGCAAGGCGCCGTCGAGGACTGCCTCGGGGGCGTGGTCGCCGCCCATCAGGTCCAGGGCGACGCGGGTCATGCGCGGCTCAGACCGCGATGACCGTGCGCTTGTCGTAGCGACCGCACTCCGGGCACACGGTGTGGGGCAGCTTCGTGTGTCCGCGGTCGCACGTCGTCAACGTGGGGACAGTCGCCTTCCACTGCGAGCGGCGCGCTCGGGTGTTGCTGCGCGACATCTTGCGCTTCGGGACGGCCATTACTTCTCCTCGGTGGTTCGCTGATCGGCGCTGAGCAGGTCCTGCAGCGCCGCCCAGCGGGTGTCGGTCGCGTCGTGCTGGTGGTCCTCTGGCAGGTCGTCCAGGCGTTCGCCACAGGTGGCGCACAGGCCTGCACAATCCGGCTGGCAGAGCGGGGTGAGCGGCAGCGAGAGCACTACCGCGTCGCGCAGAGCCGGTTCGAGATCGAGGAGGTCTCCCTCCATCACGGCCGTCTCGTCATCTCCGGCAGTCGCTTCCGTGGTGCTCTCGGGATAGGCGTACAGCTCCTGCAACCGGACGACCAGGGTGTCCTGGACCGGTTCCAGACAGCGTCCGCACTCCCCCGCGAGTGCCGCGGTGGCGGTGCCACTCACCAGAACACCCTCCATGACCGACTCGAGCCTGAGATCCAGGACCACGTCGCTTCCGGACGGCACACCGATGAGCTCGACCCCCAGGTCGTCCGGTGCGGGAGCGGGGAACTGCAGCGTGCGCATCGACCCCGGTCGCCGGCCCAGCTCACGTGTGTCGAGCACGAGGGGCTTGCGAGGGTCGAGGCGGTGCTGCGGTTTCCTGTTCTCGGACATGACTACTTGGAGGTCGTGGAGACCGTCCGAAAGACTACCCGGCTCCCGCCCGGAAGGCGATCGACCCGCCTCGCGAGGTGGGCTCAGCCCGGGAAGCGACCCTCGTCGTCGTCATCGAACTCACCGAACTCATTGCGACCGG
Source organism: Mycobacteriales bacterium (assembly GCA_046596735.1). Classification (GTDB taxonomy): domain Bacteria; phylum Actinomycetota; class Actinomycetes; order Mycobacteriales; family SCTD01; genus RYN-124. Next base: position 5,188 of record JBKJLP010000163.1, read on the forward strand.
CCAGTTTCTGCCGTCCCTTGGCCACTGAGTCCAGCGTCTTGCTGAGCACGATTTCGAAGTTGGCGAGTTTGGCGTCGACGTAGTCGTCCACCTGTGAACGCATCGTCTCGGCGAGGGCCGCCGCTTCCTGGGTCAGCCGATCGGCGACCCGCACGCCCTCGGCGTAGACGCCGGTGTCGGTCAGCATCTCGGCCCGCTCGGCGTGGGCCTCCTCGACGATCGCCTCCGCTTCCTGCTGCGCCTGCGCGACCACGGTGTCGGCGTCGCGGATCACCCGCTCGGCCTTACGCAGGGACTGCGGCACCAGTGAGCGCAGGTCACCCAGCAGCGACAGCAGCTCGGAACGGTTGACGACGCACGACGCCGACATCGGCAGGCCGCGCGCGGACTCCACGGTCCGCGCGATCTGGTCGAGCTTGGCCTGGACGTCGTCCATGGGGCGTCTCCGGGGTGTGTGCAGGTGGTGCGGGACCGAGCGGGCTCAGGGGGCTGGTCGGGCCCGCTCGGCGAGGCGGCGGCCGGCGACCTCGGGGACGAGCCCTGAGACGTCACCGCCGTACGTGGCCACTTCCTTGACCAGGCTGGAAGAGAGGAAGGAGTAGAGGGGGTTGGTGGTCATGAACATCGTCTCGACGCCGGCAAGTCCGTGGTTCATCTGCGCCATCTGCAGCTCGTAGTCGAAGTCACTGATCGCCCGCAGACCCTTGACGATGACCTGGATGCCGCGGTCCTTGCAAAAATCGACGATCAGCCCATCAAAGGAGTCCACGACGACATTGCTGTAGTCGGCCGTCGCCTCGGTGAGCATCTCGGTGCGTTCCTCGAACGAAAACATCCGACTCTTGGAAGCATTCATTCCGACGGCGACAACGACTTCGTCGTACAGCGCGCTCGCTCGGCCGATGATGTCGAGGTGGCCGAGCGTGACGGGGTCGAACGACCCCGGGCAGACGGCCCTTCTCATGGGCGGCGACGCTAGCACCGGGTCACTGGTCACAGGGTCGCGTACCAGAGGGTGGCCTCGCCGTACGTCCGCGATCGCTGCGGTTCGAGCACCTTCGGCCAGGTGGGCGCGCCGTCGCGGGTGCGCCGCTCGACGACCACCACGGCGTCCGGGGCGAGCCAGTCCAGCAAGGCCACCAACGTCTCGTCGATGGCCATGTCGTACGGCGGGTCGACGTAGACGAGGTCGTAGCGCGGCTCCTGATCGCCACCGAGGAACGTCTCCACCTTGGCTGGCACCAGGAAAGCTGCCGGCAGCCCGAGGGTCTCGATGTTGGTCCGGATGGCTGAGACAGCGGCCGGGTCGTCCTCGACCATCGTCGCGCTCTGGGCGCCGCGCGAAAGCGCCTCGAGCCCGACCGCACCGGATCCGGCGTACAGGTCGAGAACCCGGGCGTCGTTGAGGTCGAGCAAGCTGAGCAGGCTGGAGAACAAGCCCTCTCGCGCCCGATCGGACGTCGGGCGGGTGCTGGTTCCGGCGGGGACAGCTAGCCGTCTCCCACGAGCCGAGCCGGCGATGATGCGCGTCACCTCAGTGACCCTAGTGACCGGCGGCAGACCGGCTGGGGCTCAGGCCGACCAGGCGGTGCGCGCGTGCGGAACTGCCTCGTCGACTCGCCGGGCGAGTGCGGCGAGCGAGTCGGCCACGTCGGCGTCGTCGTAACGCTCGTCGCGCAGCAACTCTTGCGAGGTGGGGGCGAAGCCCGCGATGTCAAACAGCAGGGTCAGCGGCACCCGGTCGGCCAGCAGTGCCGTCACTCGCTCTGTCGCGCTCATCTGATCCCCCTCGACCACGTGGCATACATCGTCACATGTCGGACGTAGGACCCCGGGGAGCCACGCCGACTCGTTTGCCCCAAGCCCGCCACAGACGATCGGGGTCGCGGCGTCCTCCGGCGGCTCCGGCGGGTGGAACCCGGCAGACCGTCAGGCTTTCTCGAGGTAGTCGGCGCGTTCAGCGTCCACGATGTCCCGTACGGCCTGAGCGAGCGCCGGGTGCTGAGCCAGGTCGGGATCCACTGCCACGAGTGCGACGGCCTCGGCGCGGGCTTCGCGGATGACGTCTTCGTGCTGGAGCAGTTGGAGCAGCTTGAGCGAAGACCGCCGTCCGGACTGGTTGGCGCCGAGCACGTCACCTTCGCGGCGCTGCTCCAGGTCGATCCGCGACAGCGCGAACCCGTCGCTGGTGCCCGCGACCGCGTCGAGCCGCTCGCGCGACGGCGATCCGGTCTCCGCTTCGCTCACCAACAGGCAAAGCCCGCCATAGGCCCCTCGCCCAATGCGGCCGCGGAGCTGGTGCAGTTGTGAGACACCGAACCGGTCCGCGTCCAGGACCACCATGACGGACGCGTTGGGAATGTCGACGCCGACCTCAATCACCGTGGTCGCCACCACAACGTCCACGTCCCCCGCCACGACGTTGCGCATCACCTCGTCCTTGGCCTCCGCCGACATCCGGCCATGGAGGACCTCGATCCGCAGGCCGGCCAGCGGTCCTTCGGCAAGCATCGGCGCGAGGTCCAGCACAGCGACGGCCGGGCGCTTGCCGTCCTCGCCGGTGACCGCGTCGTCATCGCCGATGCGGGGACAGACGACGAACGCCTGACGACCCTCGGACACTGCTTCGCGGATCCGCGTCCACGCCGTCTCGAGCCATTGCGGTCGCTCGGCCACCGGGACTACGGCGGTCTTGACCGGGGATCGGCCGAGCCGCAGTTCGGTCAAGGTGGACACCTCGAGGTCGCCGTAGACGGCCATCGCC
>JBKJLP010000193.1:0-2754 GCA_046596735.1 Mycobacteriales bacterium
GTCTTGTCGGGGTTGGTGATCGCGATCTCGTACGTCCGGACGCGGGCTTGACGCTGCCAGGTCAGCGTGCGTTTGCGCAGGCGGATCTTGGTGATCTTTCCGGGCGGCGGGCCGAGGTTGATGGTGTAGCGGGCGATGGTGCGCGTCAGGCGCGGGGTGCCGTTGTTGGTCACGACCGCCTCGATGCGGCGCGTACTGCCGAGCGCGGGGTCGGGAGTGAAGCTGACCTGGCCCTTGGCCTTCTTGGTGATGGTGATCACGCGGGCCGCGTCGCCGCTGCGCTCGGTGAACTGCACCGACTGGCCCGCGAGGTCGCGGGCGTCATAGGTCAGGGTGCGCTTGGTGCCCTTGCCGCGCAGACGGACACGCGCGGTGATCTTGACCGGGGCCAGGCCCTGCGCGACGCGGACCGCCCCGAGCGCCGGGGAGCCCGGTGCGGTCGTGAGCTTCCACGCGCCTCCGGCCGGCGATCTGAGCACCACGAACGTCGTGTTCTGCTCGGTGTCTTGCACGAGCGTCACCGCAGCGGTGTTCAGCGCGCCGGGACCTGGCGGTGTGCGTATCTGCCGGCCGTCGGGGGCGGTGAGGATGACTTTCGGCGGCCCGCCGGATCCCCTGAAGGCGAGAACGACGACGCGCTGTCCGGACGGGACCGTGATGGTGCGCGCGGCGGCCTGAGCGGCGCGGGCGCTCGCGGGGCGCGCCGGGGGCACGGTCAGGCGGAAGCGACCGACGTCACAGGCACCGGCGAAGGTGTCCAGGTCCTCCTGGCCCCAGCGCTTGCCGAACCCGATCCGGAACGTCTGGCCTTGCACCCCGAAGCAGACGGCGTACCCGGTGGTGGAGAACACGGCCTCGGCCTTTTGGACCAGCCCGAAGAAGTTGGCCTGCCCGGTCGCCTCGAGGTTGAAGCCCTGCTCAGAGACCCAGCCGTTGCGCTGCTCCAACAACGCGCCGTAGCCGGAGACGGTCAGGTCGATCGTGCTGTTGACCTCGATCTGGTTTGGCGGCGTGTACTTCACCGTCTGCTTGGCCACGGGGATGTCGACGATCTTGCCTCTGCCCTCGGCCTCGAGTGAGAAGGCGTTCAGCGGCAGCAGACCGACCGGGATGCTCAACGCGATCTGACCCTCAAGCGAATAGGCCTCGACCTCGAACGAGCCGATCTTGATGCGCGGACCGAACGACAGGCCACCGCTGCCAGTCAACTTGGAGGAGATGCGCCCCGCCTCGTCGACGCACTCGAACGAGCCGCCGAAGCGCTGCAGGAAGACCCCCGCGCCGATCGGCTTGTTGAGGTTTGACGCCAGCAGACCGAGCTTCTTGAAGCCGCATCTCGCGGCCGTCGGCGCGAACCCCAGCGAGAAGGTCAGCGTCGGCTCCGCCCGCCCCGGGCGCGCTTCGCCGAGCGCCGCGCCAAACGACCCGTCAAACGCGCCCGTGGCATGGTCATAAGCCAGGTCCAGGTCCTTGATCTTCAACCTCCCACCGAACATCGAGGCCTGAGCGACCTTGATCCGCCCCGCGACCGTAACACCGAGATCATTGGAGAACGTCGGGGCGAACTCGGTCGTGACGCCCTCCACCCCGTTGGCGCCCGGCACGCCGGGCAACGTCCCGAACGTCTCTTTGGGCAACGTCAGGCGGAACGTCACCTTCGCCTGACCGCCGTTGTCGGCGGCCAGTTCGACCTGGACGGCCGGGATCGCCTTCAGGCCGGCGACCTCCGCCAGACCCTCGCCCAGCGCGATCGTCTTGCTGACCAGCGTCGCGCCACCAGCGATCGTGCCGAGATCCAGGCTCGGCAACGGCACCGAGATCCCCACCGGATCACCGAACTGGACCCGCAAAGGACCATCCACCCGCACCGACGCATCACCGATCCGCTCCGACACGATGATCCGCGTCCCCGGACCCGGCGTCAGCTTGATCCCGTTCAAGGTCACCACACCACGCGAGACCTTCGCCGCCCGACCATCGACCTGCTCCACCGCAAAACACGCATCCGCAGCCCGCGCCACCAACCGCACCACACCCGCGCCTGCCGAAAACCCCGCCGTGCCGCAGGCCGCCGCGACCGACGCCTGGGCCGCCGCGGTCCCCGCCGCCGGCGGCAGGCCAGGCCCCACCGGACCGCCGACACCCCAACGCACCACCGCAGCATCGCTCGCGTGACCGACCCGATCAAACGCCTTCACCGAGAAACTGTGCGGGCCGTCAGCCAGACCCGACAGCAAATGCGGGCTCACGCAATCAAACTCGTCGAACGCCGCACCCCCGTCGAGCGTGCAGCTGAACGTCGCCCCGTCAGGCTCTGAGGAATGAAACGCGACCTGGGCATCGCGAGCGTTGCCGTCGCCCGACGGCACCTGATCGAACACCACGACCGGGTTCGTCGTATCGACCGTCCACAACCGCTGCGCCACAGCACCCGCATCAGACCCCTCGGGCTTGAACCGCACCCGGAAGCCATGCTCACCATCACTGAGCCCCGAAACCGACTTCGGCGACACGCACCCCGTGAACGCGGCGCCATCCAAGCTGCACTCAAACCCACCGGGCGGGGACGAACCACCTACCACCGCAAACTCGAACGACGCGACCGACTGCCCCACCGTGGCCACCGGACCGCTGCTGATCACGACGACGTCCCCCAGGGAGACGCTCTCGCACACGTCGCCTTGGAGCCCACCGCCGTCGTCGACCACCTCGTCCCGCGCGTCGACCTCGGCGAGATCGGTGTCCTGCAGGCAG
>JBKJLP010000229.1:0-3938 GCA_046596735.1 Mycobacteriales bacterium
GCGAGCTTGTCCGTCTTGCCCGTGGCGTTGCGCGGAAGCGCGTCCACGACGTGCACGACCTTGGGTTCGCCGGGGGATGGCCGACTACGCCGCACCCAAGGTCGTGCACGTCGTGGACGCGCTTCCGCGCAACGCCACGGGCAAGACGGACAAGCTCGCGCTGCGCAAGATCGCGAGCGGTGGTTCTATAAGTCCTCGCACGTGACGTGCACCCGCGCGGGGGGCTTCCGCGATGCGCCTATCTAGAGGAACCCCCCCATGCCAGAGGGCCCCATCCTGTCCGACCTGTCTCGCCGTCGGTTCTTCGGTCTCACGGGCGGAGCCGCCGCCGCTGCGATGCTCGCCGCCTGCGGTGGCAGCAGTGCACCGAAGGCTGCTGGGGGTGCCGCCTCTGGCGCCCCGGTGACGATCCGCACGTGCGTCTACAGCAAGAACCATGCGTCCTCCCCGCTGTTCTGGCAGAAGTTCGCCCCGGCCAACTGGACGATTGAGGTGGTGCCGGTCAAGGGTGCCGCCGAGATCCAGGACGCCTTGGAGTCCGGTCAGCTTGACTTCGGACTGCTCGGTCCCTACAGCACCCTGATCGCCGCCAGCGAGGGCAAGCTGACCTCCAAGATCGTCAGCATGACGGCCCGGCAGGGAGTCGGGCTCATCGGACGCAAGGGCGAGGTTGCCTCCGTTGCCGATCTCAAGGGCAAGAAGGTCGCGGTCCCGCCGCCCGGCATCCAGGTGCTGATCCTGAACGAGTTGCTCCGTACCAACGGCCTGACCCTGGGCAAGGACGTCACCGGCGTGCCGTTGGCCTACGCCGACCACCCGACTGCGCTGGAGCGCGGCGACGTTGCCGCGTTCATCGGCACCGAGCCGCTGTGCACCAAGAGCGTCGTCGCCGGGGTCGGCGTGCGCCTCAACGAGGTGCGTGACACGCCGGTCAAGGACTTCAACACCGCCAACTGGGCCTCCGCCAAGATGCTCGCCAAGCCCGAGATCGTGCGCGAGGTCGTGCAGATGCAGAAGAAGGCAGCTGAATACCTCACCCCAGGTGGCGACAACGACAAGGCCGTCTGGAAGGAGCTGCTGGTGACGCAGTTCGGCTACGACGTCCCGACGTACGAAGCCGTCCTGCAGAACATCGGTGCCGTATGGGAGTTCAATGCCGACCGTGAGGCGCAGGTCCGCGGCGCCGGGAAGATGTTGCTCGACCAGAAGGGCATCACCTCCGAGCCCGACTACGAGACGGTGTTCGCTCGGGAGTACTGGAAGGCGTGACGCTGGTCGACGACCTGCTCCTCGCCGCGCTGCCGACGTCGGCGACGCGGCGGCGAGCGGGCCTACGCCGACTTGGTGGCTTGCTCGTACCGCTGTTCCTGCTTGGCTGCTGGCAGGTGGTCAGCGCGCGCGAGATCATCGTGACGCGGCTGCTGCCGGCCCCTTCGACCGTGGGGCAGTCGCTCTGGCAGTTCTTCTTCGGCGACAGCGTCGTCGGTATCGCCGGAGTTGTGCCGTTCACGGGCGCGGGTTTCGTGCACCTACAGGCCTCGCTGGGTCGCTGCATCGCGTCCTGGCTGCTGGCGGTCGTGGTCGGCTCATCCGTGGGACTACTCCTCGGCCTGTCCCGGGTTGCACGCGACCTCCTGGACCCGGTGCTCAACGCGCTTCGTGCTGTTCCGCTCTTCGCCTGGCTCCCGCTCACCCTGATCTGGTTCGGAATCGGTGAGGGTGCCGCACGCGCCATCATTTTCATCGGCGCGCTCTGGCCGGTCTTGGTCGCGGTGGCAGACAGCACGAATCGGGTTCCACGCTCTTACGTGGAGACCGCCCGCATGCTCGGCACCCCGCGGCGAGCTCTGTGGCGCCAGGTTTATCTCCCGAGTGCGCTCCCTGAGGTCGTCACCGGGCTGCGGCTGTCGTTGACGCTGGCGTGGACCTGCGTCATCGTCGGCGAACTCACCGGCACCGACCGCGGGGTCGGCGCGATGATGAACGCCGCCCGCGAGACCGGCCGCACCGAGCAGGTGGTCGTGGGCATCTTGGTCTTTGCCGCAGTGGGGCTGGTGTTCGATATCGTCCTTCGCCGGAGTACGCGTCGTTGGGTTCGCTGGACGGCGCAATCATGAACGGCGTCCTCCACGCCCAGGGCGTACGCAAGGCGTTCCCCTCCCTGCTCGTACTGGATGGCATCGACCTGCAGGCTCGAGCCGGTGAGGTGCTCTCAGTTCTCGGTCCCAGCGGCTGCGGAAAATCGACCCTGCTGCGGGTGCTGGCTGGCTTCGAGACCTACGAGGGCGACGTGACCGTCGACGGTGAGCGGGTCAGGGGACCGTCGCCGTTGCGCGGCATGGTTGCGCAGGCCGGTGGCCTCTTCCCGTGGCTGTCGCTGCGGGCCAATCTTGGCTTCGGTCCAGCGGCGACCGGTGCTACGACGGCTGACGTGCGAGAGGTGGTTGACGAGCTGCTCGACGCGACCGCCCTGACAGAGTTTGCCGACGCGCTGCCTAAGCAGCTTTCCGGCGGGATGCGCCAGCGTGCGGCCATTGCCCAGGTGCTGGCCAACAGACCTCCCGTTCTGCTGCTCGACGAACCGTTCGCGGCGTTAGATGCGCAGACCCGACTGCGCATGCACGAATGGCTCGGGGCCTTGCTGGCCGACCGGCCAACCACGACGGTGCTCGTGACTCACGACGTCGAGGAAGCGCTACTCCTGGGCGATCGACTGGCTTTGCTGTCGAATCGGCCAGCGACCGTCGTGGAGGAGCTGGAGGTCCCGTTCGGTCCGGCCCGTGGACGCGCGATCCTGGGTGATCCGGACTTCGTACGACTCAAGACGAGAGTGCTCGACAGCGTCCTGTCGGCCTGACGCTTGCTGATGGTGCTTACGGAGCCGCTGGACTATCCGCTGCAACGTTGGCTCTGGCACCGCTGAGCAGTTCGCGCAGGACGACGCGGTCGACCTTGCCGTTGCGGTTTCGGGGGAGTTCTTGCCATACCCGCAGCGGCCGGGGGATGGCGTGCGCGCCGAGTTGATCGCGCACGGCCCGCTGCAGCTCTTGGATATCGACCGCGCACTCGGGCAGCGGGACGACTGCCGCCGCAACCGTTTGTCCGGCGACCGTCGACGGGATCCCCACGACGGCAGCATCGGCGAGTAACCCGGTCTCAAGCAGCGCCCGTTCGACCTCGCCGGGATAGATGTTGACGCCGCCACGAATGATGAGGTCAACCGCGCGACCGCCGACGGTGAGGTAGCCCTCGTCGTCGAGCCGACCTACGTCACCAGTACGAAGCCATCCGTCGGCCGTCAAGGGCGACGGCTCATCGCCCCAATAGCCAGGAGTTACGGCTGGCGAGCGGACCAGCACCTCGCCCGGCTCGCCGCGCTGCACTGGCTCACCGTCGTCACCGACGAGTCGTACGTCGGCGTACGCCACCGGAGCCCCGACGGTGCCCGGTCGACGTAGGGCCTCGCTGTCGGTCAGGCAGGTCACTGGTGCGCAGGTCTCGGACAGTGCGTAGACGTCGAACAGTCGCAGTTGCGGCATCCGCTCGCGGACGCGGTCGAGGGTTCCGGCCGGAGCGGGCGCACCGCCAAAAACCGCCAGCCGCACGCCGGGCAGATGCGACGCTCGAAAATTGTCAGTGCGTAGCAGTTGTTCCCAGATGCTCGGGACCACGTCGATCCACGTGACGCCGTGCGTCGCGGTGACGTCCACCAGCCCCGGCGCAGAGAAGTCCGCCATCGTGACCGCCGAGCCGCCGGACAACATCGCCGGAGTCAACTGCGTGACGTGCCCGCTGACCCAGGCGAAGGGCAGGTGGATCGCGGTCCGGTCGGCGGCGGTCAGACCGAGACTGCGTACGTAAAAAACTGCGGCATGGCCGGACATGCGGCCCGTGATGCGCACGGCCTTGGGTCGACCGGTCGTTCCGCTCGTCGGGAT
>JBKJLP010000328.1:0-2549 GCA_046596735.1 Mycobacteriales bacterium
GGAGCGAGGTGGTCTCGTTGAGAGCGGCCTTGTCGGGGCGGCCCCAGAAGAACGCGAAGAGCGGCCCGTGCTGCTCGGTCCAGGCGACGTCAGCGTCGAGAACCCGTTGCACCACAGCGTCCCGCTCGGGGCTCGGGTGGTCGTGCACCCCCCGGTTGAACGACAGCAGGAGGTAGGCCAGGCCGCCGCCGATGGGGTTGTTCTCGACGAGGGTGAAGTAGCGCTGGGTCGTCTCGATGATCAGCTCGGAGTGGATGGCCTCCGTCGGGTCGCCGTGCAACATCGTCGGCAGGTGCGGGTAGGGCAGGTCCGCGCGGAACGCCTCGGGCAGTGTGGCGTTGAGGTCGTTGGCTGCCTGCCACTGGTCGTAGCCGTACTGGTTGCGGTGCGGGCCGATGTAGTCGACGGAGGCGAACACGCCGTCCTCGGGCAACAGCTCGGCGACCCGGCGCAGCACCTTGTCCAGGCAGGCGATGTGGTGCGCCGCGGCGTAGTTGACCACGAGGTCGTAGCCGCCTTCGGGCAGATCTGCGGTGTTGATATCGCGCGCGAAGTAGCGAGCGTTGAGGCCCTCGTCCGCAGCGGCCTTGCGGGCGCTCTCGAGCAGGTCCTCGGAGATGTCGATGCCGACGGTCTCTTCCACGATGCCGGCGCGCAGCAGTTCGCGTTCGACCCAGCCGTTGCCGCAGTTGAGGAACAGCGCCTTGCGAAACGTACGACCGCCGGTTGTCTCCTTGAGGTGGGAGTACCACGTCGTGTCTTGCTTGCCGGTCGCGCGGCGCTCGATGAACGCGGCCACGTCGGGCAGGTCGTTCCAGTAACCACCGCCGTAGTAGACCGAGCTGTCCTCGGCGACGGTGAAGCTCTTGCTGTCGAGTTCGGCCATGGCGTCGAACCTACCGGCGAGGGGGTGGGGGCGGCGCGTTTAGGTGAGGGCGGTGGCGTAGGCGGTGCGGGTGAGCTCAGCGCAACGCTGCCAGGTGAAGCCGGCGGCCTGCGCTCGACGCGCCTCCCCGGCGCCTGGTGAGCGGAGCACCTGCTCTAGCGCGCCGGCAAAGGCCTCTGGGTCGCCGACAGCGGCGTACGACACCACGTCGCCGCCGACCTCGCGCAGCACCGGCAGGTCGCTTGCCACCACGGGAACGCCCGCGGCCAGGGCCTCCAGCGCCGGTAGCCCGAACCCTTCGTCCCGGCTCGGTAGCACCAGCGCTGCGGCGCCCGCGACCACCGACCGCAACCGGTCGTCGGTGAGGTAGCCCGTCGTGATGCAGCCGGACATATCGACCTGCTCGCCCCAACCCGGCGGTCCGACGAGCACCAGCGGCGGCGCGTCCGGCACCAGCGCGTGCGCGGCCAGCAGGGTCCGGAGGTCCTTGCGTGGCTCGAGTGACCCCACGAAGACGATGTACGACGGGGGCAGGCCGAGCTCAGCGCGCAGCGCCTCGCTTGGCGGGGCGGCGGTGAACCACTCCGCGTCGACGCCGAGCGGGGTGACCATCACCGGGACCCGCACGTCGTAGGCGTCCCGTACGAGATCGGCGGTCACCTGGCTCGGGGTGAGGACTGCAGCCGCGCGAAGCAACGACCGGGGCACGAGCTCGCGGTAGCGCGCGCTGGCGCTGCTCACGGTGTCAGCGTGGTGCAGGTAGGACACGTCGTGCACCGTCACGACACCGCGGGCGCGGCGCAGTGGCGGCAGGACGAAGTTGGTTGCGTGGAAGACGTCCACGTCGCCGGACAGCAGCTCCACCGGTGGCCACGACCCGCGAGCCCACAGCGCCTGCAACAGCCGCGCCGGGGCCGGTCGCGCGGAGACCGTGACCCCGGCGGGCACCACGGCATCCAGGCCCGCGCGACCGCGGAAGGTGAAGGCCGTGGCGACCAGCTCGTCATCGCCGGACGCCAGGGCGCGAAGCAACGACAGGGTGTAGCGGCCGACGCCGGTGCGGGCACCGAGCAGCGGGGTGGCGTCCAGCCCGACCCTCAGCCGCTGTCTGGGCATCAGCCGAGAAGGCCGTGCTTGTCGACGATGGAGTGCCAGCGGTCGGCGAAGGCGTCCTCGCTGTACTCCTGGGCGCGGATGGTCGCCGCCGCCGACAGTCGCTCGCGTAGCGACTCGTCCGCGGCGACCTCGGCCGTCCGCAGCTGGAGCTGCTCCGGGGTCGTCCAGCGGAAGCCGTCGACGTTTTCTCGGACAATCTCCTTCTGTCCGGCCCGGTCGATGACGATCGGCACGCACCCGGCGGCCATCCCCTCGACCGTCGTCATGCCGAAGTGCTCGTTGGCCCAGGGCGTCTTGTGCTCGTCCTCGCTGTAGCCGGTGGCCGACCAAAAAACCGACGCAGTAGACAGTTTCTGCTCGACGACCTTGCGTGGGGCATTGGCGATGACCTCGACACCGAAGCCCGCGCCGGCCGCGCGCACCGTGTCGACGTAACCGATCTGCGACTCCTCCATGCCACCGAGGACGTACATCTTCCAGTCGGCGGGGATGATGCCGCGGCGCTGGCCGTCAACGAAAAACTCGACCATTTCGAGCTGCCGCTTGG
>JBKJLP010000085.1:0-3467 GCA_046596735.1 Mycobacteriales bacterium
TTCGGTGACCAGTGGCAGCTCGCGCAGAGCGACGGCGGTGTGCACCCGGTTGCCGGCTGCGGCCGGGCTGAGGTTGCCGCTGACCCGAAGCCACGCCGACAACGCGCAGGATCCGCCGTCCGCGGTGGGGACCGATCCACCACCGCGGGCTTCCAGCTCAGCGACCGCTCGTGAGGCGATCCCGGCCAGCCGCGCGGCATCCCGCGATGTGGCCAGGATGAGGTCCTGCAGCTGCGCCACGCCCAGGCTCGCGACCGGGATCGACGCGGCCGCGTCGACCTCCGTATCAAGGACTGAGAGAGTCGAACTCATGTTCGAAGAGTATCACGAGGACACGACAAAATCCCTTATCCACAAAGGATTTTTTCAGAAATTCCCGACGCCTCGATCCGCACAAGGACACCTCGAAGTCCGTACTGGCTAACCTCCTGTCATGAGCTGGTTGGTGACTGGTGGGGCGGGCTACATCGGGGCGCACGTGGTGCGCGCACTCCAGGGCGACGGGCAGGACGTGGTGGTGATCGACGACTTGTCGACCGGCCGCGCCGACCGTGTCACCGACGTGCCGCTGGTCCAGGCCAGCGTGCTGGACCGGAAAGCGCTCGACGGCGTCATGGCCGAGCACAAGGTCACCGGTGTCATCCACATCGCCGCGAAGAAGCAGGTCGGCGAGTCGATGGCCGACCCGCTGAAGTACTACCGGGAAAACGTCACCGGGCTCGGAACGCTGCTGGAAGCCTGCCGCGAACACGCCGTGGACCGGTTCGTCTTCTCGTCCAGTGCCGCGACGTACGGCTTGCCCGACGTTGACCTCGTCACCGAGGACACCCCCGGCGTCCCGCTGTCTCCGTACGGCGAGAGCAAGCTCATCGGCGAATGGATGATGAGCGCGTGCACGCGGGCATTTGGCCTGCGGTGCACGGCCCTTCGCTACTTCAACGTCGCTGGCACGGCGACGCGGGAGCTCGGCGACCCCGGAGTGTTCAACCTGATCCCGCTGGTGTTCCAGGCACTTGACGCCGGCCAGCGACCCAAGGTCTTCGGCACCGACTATCCGACGCCGGACGGCACCTGCATCCGCGACTACGTCCACGTCGCCGATATCGCCGACGCGCACCTGGCGGCCGCGCGCGCTCTTGATCAGGGTGCGGAGTCAGCGACCTACAACATCGGCCGCGGCACGGGCTCCTCGGTGCTCGAGGTGCTTGACGTCATCGGGCAGGTCACGGGCCTCGACACCACACCGGAGCCCTCGCCCCGGCGCGCTGGCGACCCGGCGCGGGTGGTCGCGGCCGTCGATCGGATCCGGGACGGCCTCGCCTTCACGGCGCAGTACGACCTGGAGCAGATGGTCAGCAGTGCGTGGGAAGGCTGGCAGCTCCGCCGCTGACCCCGGTCATGCAGAAAGGCCCCAGTCCATCGAACTGAGACCTTTCGCGGGTGGTGCCGTACGTCAGGCGTTGGGACGCTTGCCGTGGTTGGCAGCGTTCTTCTTGCGCCCGCGGCGCTTGCGGCCACGCTTGGCCATGGGTCCTCCTCGAGTGGACTGAACTCTCATAAGGGTTGCACAGGCGCCGCTCGGCGCGTGGGGCGCGCATGTCTCGCACGGCTGCGACCGGGACGCATCCCGAGCACGACCAACTGGGCCAGCCCAGCGGCGATGAGCACGTCACCAGGGCTGATGACCTCGGGTCGAGCCGGCCATGGGGCCGGGATCACGTCGCCGAGCCAGCGCAGTCGCGTACCTGGGCCGGCGATCTCGTGCCGCGGGTCGGCGCCGAGGAGGATGTCCTGGGTCGTGGTCCCGGACCGGCTAGCGGCCGCCACCGAGACGGGCATGGCGCCGTTCAGACCCACGACGAGCGCGTTGGCGAGCAGTCCAAGGGCCAGCAGACCCGTACCGCGTACGCCTCGGTTGCGCAGCAAAAACCGCCCGACGAGCACGGCGGAGACCATCAGCCCCAGGGCATACGCGGGCCCGCCGATCACGGCGCCGAGCGCTTGCGCGGCGACCGCGGCCCAGACCAGCGAACGGGCCCGCAGGTCAAGCGCCCCCAGGGCCGTCAGACTGCCGCCGAGCGCAAAGCCGACGACGACGGCCGCGAGCAGGGCAACACCGGCGAGCACCACCTCGCTAGTGTCGCCGGTCGAGCGCCGTCGGCGCGTCTGAAAGGACTCCTGCGTGTTCGACACCGTCCTCGTGGCCAATCGCGGCGAGATCGCCCGTCGGGTGATCCGCACCTGTCAGGCCATGGGCATCAAGGCCGTCGCCGTCCACTCCGAGGCCGACGCCAAGGCTCTGCACGTCCTGGATGCCGACGAGTCGGTCCTGCTCGGCCCCGCCCCGCCGGCCGAGTCCTACCTCGACCACGTGAAGGTTCTCGAAGCCGCCAAGCAGAGCGGAGCGCAGGCGATTCACCCTGGCTACGGCTTCCTGGCCGAGAGCGCCGCCTTCGCGCAGAAGGTCGTCGACGCCGGGCTGACCTGGATCGGCCCGTCGCCGGACGCCATCGACCGGATGGGCGACAAGATCAACGCCCGCAACGCGATGGCCGCGGCTGGCGTCCCCGTGGCGGCGGGGACAGAGAGTCCGGTCAGCGACGTCGAGGCAGCGGTCGAGGCAGCGCGCGAGATCGGCTACCCCCTGATGGTTAAGGCCTCCGCCGGTGGTGGCGGGATCGGCATGGGCATCGCCCGTGACGAAGCTGAACTGCGGGCGTCGTTCGAGACAGCGCGGACGAGGGCCGAGCGCTTCTTCGGCTCGCCCGCGATCCTGCTCGAGCAGTACCTCGATCGCGCGCGTCACGTCGAGGTCCAGGTCCTGGGCCTCAACGACGGCCGCGTCGTCACCCTCGGGGAGCGCGACTGCTCCGTCCAGCGGCGCCACCAGAAGGTCGCTGAGGAGTCGCCCTCTCCCGGCGTCAGCCCCGAGCTGCGCGCCCGCATGCTCGCCGCCGCCTCCCGGGCCGGAGAGGCCGTCGGCTATCGCAACGCCGGGACCGTTGAGTGCCTGGTCAGCGGCGACGATTTCGTCTTCTTGGAGATGAACACCCGACTGCAGGTCGAGCACCCCGTCACCGAGATGGTGCACGGCGTCGACCTCGTCGAGCAGCAACTGCTCGTCGCTGCCGGGGAAGAGCCGTCGTACGACGTCGACGTCGTCTCCAGCGGGCACGCCATCGAGATGCGCGTCTACGCCGAGGACCCGATCCGCTTCCTGCCCGGCCCCGGCACCATCAGCCGCTGGCAGGAGCCGACGGGTGAAGGGGTCCGGGTCGACTCGGGTTACCGCGAGGGCGATGTCGTGACGCCCTACTACGACCCGTTGCTGGCCAAGCTGGTCGTCTGGGGCGCGGATCGGACCGAGGCTCTCGGCCGGGCTGGCGAGGCTGTCGCCGGCTTCGTCGTCGAGGGCCCCAAGATCAACCTGCCGTTCTTCACCGAATTGCTCGCTAACGCCGAGTTCG
>JBKJLP010000124.1:0-2550 GCA_046596735.1 Mycobacteriales bacterium
GCTCAAGCAGGCTAACGACCCGCAGGGCGCAGTCGCCGAGTTCGACCCGACGATGTACGGCATGGCTGCCGAGTACGACGAGGCCGGCAACTACAAGTACCCCGAGGGCTTCGACCCCGAGACCAACGAGTGGGTCGGCGGTCACGAGGAGCAGCGTGAGAAGTGGGAGAAGCAGTACGCCCAGGCACATGCTCGCTGGGAAGCCCACAAGATTCAGGTCGAGGAGGCCATCAAGGCCGACGCCGAGGCTGCCGCCAACCCGGAGAAGCCGACCAGCTACTCCTCCAACGGGTCTTCGTCCTCCGACTCGAATGGTTCCTCGTCGTCGTCTTCGTCGTCGACATCCTCGGACTCGGCTCCGGCGGAGGGCACGCTGGCTTCTGACGAGGCGCTCGCCGCTCTGCGTGAGAAGCTCACCGGCAACTAGGTCACCGCACTTCCGCACCACCTCGAAGGCTCCCGTCACGGCGGGGGCCTTCGGGCGTTCCGCTCCTTCAGGAGCACTGGCTCGAAACGCCGCTCGGCAAGACCAGCCTCGGGGGGCAACAGCCGAACTGACGCTAGAGTCGGCACATGCTCCGTGTTGGACTCACCGGTGGGATCGGCTCGGGCAAGTCGACGGTGGCCCAACGGTTCCGGGAGCTCGGTGCGCTGGTCATCGACGCAGACCAGCTTGCGCGTGAGGTCGTGGCGGTCGACACGGCCGGCCTGGCGGCCATTCGCCGGCGCTTCGGTGAGGCGGTCATCGCAGCTGACGGGTCTCTGGCTCGGGGGGCGCTCGCCGAGGTCGTCTTTGCCGACCCTCAGGCGCGCAAGGACCTTGAAGCCATCACCCACCCGCTGATCGGCGCCCGAACCCGCTCGATCATGGAGTCGGCAGCGCCCGGGAAGATCGTGGTGCACGACGTTCCGCTGCTGGTCGAGAAGCAGATGTCTGCGGACTATCACCTCACCGTGGTCGTCGGGGCTGGCGAAGACCTCCGTACGGCGCGCCTGGTCGACGGGCGCGGCTTCACCGAGGCCGATGCACGCGCCCGCATCGCGTCGCAGGCCGGCGATCCTCAGCGCCGGGCGGCTGCCGATGTGTGGCTGGACAACAACGGCGAGGTGAGTGGGCTGCTGGCCCAGGTCGACGCTCTCTGGCAGGCCCGGATCCTGGGCTTCAACGACAACCTGACGACCGGTTCCCGGAGCCGTGACCCTGACACCCCGACCCTCGTGCCGTATGACGACTCGTGGCCTTCGGTGGCGGCCCGTCTGATCCTGCGGATCCATGCGGTGCTGGGAGAGCGGGTGGTGGCCGTGGAGCACATCGGGTCAACCAGCGTGCCCGGTCTGAGCGCCAAGGACGTCATCGACGTGCAGATCGCCGTGCGAGGACTCGCCGACGCTGACGCGCCTGAGTTCGTGAAGGCGTTGGCGGACAAGGGCTTTCCCCGCTCCGAGGGCAACAACGAGGACACCGTGCACTCGTGGGCGCCTGACCCGTCATCCTGGCGCAAGCGCTTCCACGCGAGCTCCGACCCCGGCCGGGTCGCTCACCTGCACGTCCGCGAGCACGGCTCTGCAGGCTGGGAGTCCGCGCTGCTGTTCCGGGACTGGCTGGTCGCCAGTCCCACGGAGGCCGAGGTCTACGCCGACCTCAAGGCGGCACTCGCGCCCAGGCATGCCACGATCTCGGACTACAGCATTGCCAAGGAGCCCTGGATCGCGGTCGCTCTTGAGCGCGCGCGGGTCTGGGCGCGGCATACCGGATGGAGGGCCCGGTGAGCGACCCGCGCAAGCCGGCCAGCGTCTACGGTCAGGGCGACGAGCCCGACCCGCGCTTCTCGCTTGCCAACGAGCGGACCGCCCTGGCGTGGATGCGCACGGCGCTGGCGCTGGTTGCCGCCGGTGTCGCCGTCATCTCGATCTCCAGCCTGGCCACGGTGCCCAGGTGGACGGCTCTGGTGGGGGCCGGGTCGTGTCTTGGCGGAGCGCTGCTGGCCTGGCGGGCTGTTGCCGGCTGGGCTCGGGTCGAGCGGGCCCTGCGGATGAGGAGGCCGCTGCCCTCGCCACGCGCCCTGGCCGTCCTAGCCGGTGGTGTCATCGTTCTGGCCGCCCTGATGCTTGGGCTCAGCATGGTCGAGCTGTTGCGCCCGTGACGGCCTTCTCTGAGGGGGCAGGGCTTCAGCCGGAGCGCACCGCGCTGGCCTGGCAGCGGACTGCCGTGACGGCAACGATCGTCATGGTGCCCCTGGTGCTGGTCAATGCGAGGCTCGGGTCCTGGTTGATGACTGCTCTGGTCTCGGCGAGCGCCACGACGGCTGGCGTTCTGGTCGTCAGGGTGCGGCGCAGGTTCGCACAGCTGCGCGGGGAGCACCGTCCGTTCTCACCGTTCGACCCGATGGTCGTGGTCGCCACGGTGACCGGCCTGGCGGCAGGTGTCGGCACCCTTACCGCGCTGGTTCTCGCACTGAGCTGACCAGGTGACTGTTGTCGGTGTGGCCGTCTACGGTTAAGCCATGCGACCCACGACGGACCTTCAGCGGACGGTTGCCCCGTTTCAGG
>JBKJLP010000320.1:0-8470 GCA_046596735.1 Mycobacteriales bacterium
CGCCAACGAGCGACCCGAAGAGCGCCGACCGGCCTACGCCTGCGACATCACCTACGGCACCAACAACGAGTTCGGCTTCGACTACCTGCGCGACAACATGGCGTGGAACAACGAAGAACTCGTTCAGCGCGGCCACCACTTCGCGATCGTCGACGAGGTCGACTCGATCCTCATCGACGAGGCCCGGACCCCGCTGATCATCAGCGGTCCGGCCGATCAGGCGACCAAGTGGTACCAGGAATTCGCCCGCATCGCGCCCAAGCTGATCGCCGGCCTGGACTACGAGGTCGACGAGAAAAAGCGCACGATCGGCATCCTGGAGAGCGGCGTCGAGAAGGTCGAGGATCAACTTGGCATCGCCAACCTCTATGAGGCGGTCAACACCCCGCTGGTGGGTTATCTCAACAACGCGCTGAAGGTGAAGGAGCTCTACAAAAAGGACAAGGAGTACGTCGTCCAGGACGGCGAGGTCCTCATCGTCGATGAGTTCACCGGCCGCATCCTGGCTGGCCGCCGCTACAACGAGGGCATGCACCAGGCCATCGAGGCCAAGGAGGGCGTGGCGATCAAGGACGAGAACCAGACTCTCGCCACGATCACCCTGCAGAACTACTTCCGGCTCTACGCCAAGCTTTCCGGCATGACCGGTACGGCCACGACCGAGGCTGCGGAGTTCGACCAGACCTACAAGCTCGGCGTCGTCGAGATCCCGACCAACAGGGACCCACGCCGGACCGACGAGGCCGACGTCGTCTACAAGACCGAGCAGGCCAAGTACGACGCCGTGGTCGAGGACATCGCTGACAAGCACGAGCACGGTCAGCCGGTGCTGGTCGGCACCGTGTCGGTCGAGAAGAGCGAGCTGCTGTCCCACCTGCTGCACAAGCGCGGGATCCCGCACGAGGTGCTCAATGCCAAGCAGCACGAGCGCGAGGCGCAGATCGTGGCGCAGGCGGGCCGCAAGGGCGCGGTGACCGTCGCGACCAACATGGCCGGCCGTGGCACCGACATCATGCTCGGCGGCAACCCGGAGTACATCGCGGCGGCTGAGCTGCGCCAGCGCGGGCTGTCGCCGGTGGAGACGCCGGAAGACTACGAAGCTGCCTGGATGGACGCTCTGGAGCGGGCCAAGGCCTCCGTCGCCACCGAACACACCGAGGTCGTCGAGGCCGGTGGGCTCTACGTCTTGGGCACCGAGCGGCACGAGTCACGACGCATCGACAACCAGTTGCGCGGTCGCTCCGGCCGCCAGGGTGACCCGGGGCTCTCCCGCTTCTACCTGTCGCTCGGTGACGACCTGATGCGGCTGTTCAACTCCGGTGCCGTCGAGTCGATCATGGACCGGCTCAACATCCCGGAGGACGTCCCGATCGAGTCCAAGATGGTGTCGCGCGCGATCCGCAGCGCGCAGACCCAGGTGGAGCAGCAGAACTTCGAGATCCGCAAGAACGTCCTGAAGTACGACGAGGTCCTCAACCGCCAGCGCACGGTCATCTACGACGAGCGGCGCAAGGTGCTCAACGGCGCCGATCTGCACGAGCAGATCCGCAACATGCTCGCCGACGTCGTCGAGGGTTATGTGCTGGCTGAGACCGGCGAGGGCTTCCCGGAGGACTGGGACCTCGAGCGGCTGTGGGCGGCCCTCAAGACCCTTTACCCGGTGAGCATTCCCCTCGACGAGGTTGAGGAGGACCGCTCGTCGCTGTCCCCCGAGCTGCTCGTCGAGGAGTTGCAGGCCGACGCGGCGGCGGCCTACGACACACGTGAGGCCCAGTTGGGCGTCGCGCCCACCGGTGAGCCGGTCATGCGTGAGCTCGAGCGCCGCGTGCTGCTGTCGGTCATGGACCGCAAGTGGCGCGAGCACCTCTACGAGATGGATTACCTGCAGGAGGGCATCGGCCTGCGCGCCATGGGTCAGCGCGACCCGTTGGTCGAGTACCAACGCGAAGGCTTCGACATGTTCGCCGCCATGATGGAGGGCATCAAGGAGGAGTCCGTCGGCTTCTTGTTCAACGTCGACGTGCAGGTCGAGCAAGCGCCGACGCCCCCGGTTCTGGATCTCCAGGCGCTGGTCGCGACGGGTCCCGGCGAAGGCCCGGGCGAGGTGATCGCGGAGCACCTGCTCGGTGACGAGCCCGGCTTCGAGCCGGCCGTCCCCGCAGCCGGCGTCGCCGGTGAGCCGGTCCCGTCCGAGGCTCCGGCAGCGTTCGTCGACAAGCCGTCAGAGGACCTGTCGGCTGCCGAGGAGCCCGCGACGGCTCCGGCGGCCCGCACGGTGCTGCCGGAGGGCTTCGGCCGACCGCAGCGGCCGGCCCATCTGCACTACACGGCGCCGACCGTCGACGGCGACGGCGGGGTGACCCGCTCCACTGGGCCCTCCTCGCGGATCGCCGTCGGCGAGGGCGACCGGCCGGGTCAGGCGAGCGGCAGCGAGCAGTCTCGCAACGCGCCGTGTGCCTGCGGTTCGGGCAAGAAGTTCAAGCGCTGCCACGGAGATCCCCGCCACCACAGCTAGCAACTCCGAGAAGTGCAGACGCCGACCAGTTCGGTGCAGCACCAGCGGCCGCCGATGCCCTCTAGCCGGAGGGCGAAAGCGCTGTAGCGACCGTTGCGCCGCACCGTGGCGTTGACCTCGGCGACCCCCTCCGCCTGCTGGACGTGCACGCTGCGCACATCGCGGCGGTCCGGGCGCGCGCCCTGCGGACGCGGACGGGCGGCGAGCAGCTGTTCCAAGCCGTCGTAGACCTCCAGGCTCGTGTCTCGCTGGAGCTGCGCCAGCGGCCGCACGCCGGCAAGGACCTCCAGCAGGCGCTGGACCAGGGCGTGCGCGAAGAGCTGCGCGGACGGCAGCTCAGTGGCCGGCGTACGTGGGTCCGGTTCGTCGTCGAGGGGAGGCACCAACCGCAACGGGCGGGTGCGGGTCCAGGACGCGGGACGCAGCGCAAGGGGCTGGCCGCCCGGGCGCTGGTCGTCGTACGGCGGCTCGGACACGGGTGCGCGCAGCAGCCGAATCCCGGTCGGTGCGGGGGTGGCGAGCGCGGCGGTGAGCAGGGATTCGGTCTCGACGACGGACATGCGGGTGCTCCTTGGGTGAGGTGACTTAGGGCTGTGGGCTCGACGGACGGGTGGGCGGCGGCGTGAGCCGGGTGCCGGGGTGGAGCAGGTCGGGGTCGTCACCGATGACGGCGCGGTTGGCCTGCCACCAGGTGGGCCAGGACAGGGCGATCTGGGCGGTGGAGGCGTGCGGGCCCAGTGACTGCGCAGCGATGCGCCACAGCGAGTCGCCGGGGCGGACCGTCCGGACGACGGCTGCGGCCGGTGCGGCCGGTGCGGCCGCGACCGGTGGGGCGGCGATCGTGGGCCAGTCCAGTGCCGGGTAGGTGGCGTCCGCCGAGGCGGGGCCCGCCGTGAGGGCGACCAGGGAGAGTCCGAGGGCTGCCGTGACGAGGCGCCGGGCGGCGTACGGCGCGATCCGTGCGGCCGCTCGGTGGAGCAGAGCCGCCACCTGACCGGTGTCGGTGTTGCCGGCGACGAGCAGCAGCGACACGAGGGCCAACCAGCCCAGGAGCAGCCAACCGACGAGCGCCACGACGGCCACCAGCGGCCCGGCGGGGTCGGTGGTCCCCTGGGCGAGGACCCGCAGCGCGGAGGGCGGCCGGGGAGCGCTCAGGACGAAGCCGCTGACGACCATGAGGGCGATCACTCTGGTATGCGTCATCACTCGATAGCCTTCGTTTGATGTTGTTTGCTGTTGTACGACGTCGTTAAGTGTCTGTCAAGGCTGTTGGTTCCCTCCGGCGACGGCGGGGTGGCAGGCTGGGGTGATGCGCTGGCAGGACTTGTTCGACGACCTGGAGGCGCAAGCGGCTGCGCAGGACGCTGCCGAGGTGCGCGGCGAGGTGGCGGACCGGACCCGGCGAGAACGCGGCAGCCTGCATCTCAGCGACCGCCTCCGTCCTGGGACCGAGCATCCGCTCGCGGTGCAGCTCGCCGGTGCGGGCACCGTGCGCGGAAGGCTGAGCGAGGTCGGGCCGGATTGGCTGCTGCTCACCGAGTCAGCGGGTCGAGAGGCCCTGCTGCCGCTGGCCGCGGTGCTGTCCGTCACGGGCGTCGGCCAGCGGGCCGAGGTGTCGAAGGGCGCGGGGGAGGTCGCCCGGCGGCTCGACCTGCGGTGGGTGCTGCGCGGACTGGTGCGCAGCCGCGCGGGCGTGACCGTCGTCCTCGGTGACGGCTCCGCGGCGACCGGCACCCTCGACCACGTCGGAACAGATCACGTAGACCTCGCCGAGCACGCCGCCGGCGAGCCGCGCCGGCCGGGAGCGGTGCGTCAGGTGCGGGTCATACCGCTGGCAGCATTGCGCCTCGTACGCAGCAGCTGAGCCCTTCAGCTGTCCGCGTCGTCGCGGCTGGGGTGGGCGGCCACGAACGCCTTGGTCTCGGCGTAGAGCCGGGCGATGTAGTCCTCGAGCGCAGTCGCCTCGACGCGCCACTGCCCGCGGCCGCCGATCTTGATCGCCGGCAGCTCCCCGGAGCGCACCAGGGCGTAGGTCTGTGACGCGGAGATGTTGAGGATCTCCGACACGTCGGTGAGCTGCAGGAACCGCTGCGTCGCCATGTCGCCCCCTCCCGATCGCGGACCGGCATCCGTCCGCAGAGTCTTGCACCGACCCGAGGTGCGGGTGGCGGTCGTCCACAGGCCGGTCGGGTCGCGGCCTGTGGACGGGGGATGCGCGAGAGCACCTTCGTACGTAAGGATGCCGGTTCTGCCCCGTTGCGCGAGGAGCACGCCGTGTCCGACCCGCCCGCGTCGCCCCGTGCCAGCCGCCTGGTCGCACCCGGTTGGCTCGACACTCGGCTGGTCCTCGGTGTCTTACTGGTGCTGGCGAGCGTCGTCGTCGGTGCGCGGGTGCTGTCCTCCGCCGATCGCTCGCAGACGGTGTGGGTCCTCACCCGCGATCTCGCGCCCGGCGCCGAGCTCACCGGTGACGATCTGACTGTGGCCCGGGTGCGGCTGTTCACCGACGGTGCGGAGTACATCAGCGGGCACGGTCCGGCGCCGGTCGGTTACTTCCTGCGCCGGGCGGTGGGCGCCCGCGAGTTGCTCCCGGTCGGCGCGATCACGCCGCCAGGCAAGGACGTCAACTTTCGATCGCTCACCGTGCCGGTGAGCCGCGGCCACCTGCCGCCGGACCTGCGGGCCGGCACCCAGGTCGACGTCTATGTCAGCCCGGTGGTCGGCCCGGGCTCGTCGACCGCAGCCGGGCCACCGCGACTGGTCCTGCGCAACGTCACGGTGCTGCTGCGCCCGGAGTCGTCCGGCTTCTCCGGAGCCACGACCGAGGAGAGCATCGTGTTGCAGGTACGCCCGACGGACGTGCCGACCGTTCTGGCCGCGGTATCGCAGGGACGGATCGATCTCGTCGGGGTGCCGCGGTTCCAGGAGAAGCCGGTGGCCACGGTCCCGGCCGAGGACGGCTGATGTCGGTCCCCGTCCTGACGGCCGTTTCCAACGCGGTCTGGGAAGCCGACCTGGTGAGTGCGCTCGAGCGGGGTGGGCTCGGCGTGACGGTCGTCCGCCGGTGCGTCGACCTCGCCGATCTGCTGTCCACGGCCGCGACCGGGCAAGCGCGAGCCGCCCTGCTCTCGGCCGATCTGCGCCGCCTCGACCGGGACGCGCTGGTGCAGCTCGCCGCTGCCGGTGTGGCTGTCGTGGGACTCGTTCCCCCTGGCGATGAGGAGGCCGAACGCCGCCTGCGCCAGCTCGGCGTGACTCAGGTCCTGCCGTCCGACGCCAGCCCGCAGGACATCAGCACCGCCGTCACTGAACTCGTGCAGGCGCACTCCCGCGGCCTCGTCACCGGACCGGACTACGCCGACCCGCGGGCCGCCCTGCCCGACCTCGCTGAGCCACCGCCGGCGCCGGATCAGGCGGTGCCGCCTGGCTCGGGCCACGTGATTGCCGTGTGGGGTCCGACCGGCGCTCCCGGCCGGACGACCGTCGCGATCGGGGTAGCGACCGAGATCGCGGCCCAGTCGCGGCCAGCCCTGCTGATCGACGGTGACGTCTACGGCGGCGTGATCGCGCAGGTGCTCGGGGTGTTGGACGAGGCCCCCGGGCTGGCAGCGGCCGCTCGGCTGGCCAACAACGGCCGACTCGACCTGCCGGCGCTGGCCGGCCTCGCCCGGTCCATCGGGCCCTCCTTGCGCCTGCTCTCTGGCATCGGACGAGCCGACCGCTGGCCCGAGCTGCGCCCCGCCTCGCTGGAGGTCGTCCTGGACTTGGCCCGGTCCCTCGCCTCGGCCACCATCGTCGACTGCGGGTTTTGTCTTGAACAGGACGAGGAGTTGGCGTACGACACGGCGGCGCCCCGTCGCAACGGCGCGACGCTGGCTGTCCTCGGGCGGGCCGACGCTGTCGTCGCCGTCGGGTCAGCCGATCCGGTCGGCCTGCAGCGGCTCGTCCGCGGGCTTGGCGAGCTGCGCGAGTTGCTCCCCGGCGTGACCCCGTGCGTGGTGGTCAACCGGCTGCGCACCACCGGCGTCCCCGGCAACGCCGAAGCCGAGATCCGGTCCGCACTGCAGCGCTACGCCGGCGTTGAAAACCTCACGGTGGTCCCGCTGGACGTCGCAGGGGTCGACGCTGCGGTGGCGACCGGTCGGTCGCTTGCCGAGGCGGCGCCGGAGTCGCCGGCCCGGCGCGCGCTGGCTGGGCTCGCCGCGGACCTGGTGGGTGCCGCGCGCCCCCAGCAACGACGTCGGCTGCTGTCTCGCCACTAGCGCTGCTGGTACTTCCCGAGTTCCTGCCGCGCGACGGTCCGCACGTGCACCTCGTCCGGGCCGTCGGCGATGCGCAGGGTGCGCATGCCGGCGTACATCCGGGCCAACGGGAAGTCGTCGCTGACCCCACCCGCGCCGTGCACCTGGATCGCGCGGTCGATGACCCGCAGGGCGATCCGCGGGGCGATGACCTTGATCGCGGCGATCTCTGAGCGCGCGCCCTTGGCGCCGACCTTGTCAATCAGGTCAGCCGTCTTGAGCACCATCAGTCGGGCCTGGTCGATCTCCATCCGGCTCTCGGCGATCTGCTCGCGGACGACGCCCTGCCGGGCGATCTCCTGCCCGAAGGCCACCCGCGACAGCGACCGCTCGCACATCAGCTTCAGGGCGCGCTCGGCCGCGCCGATCGCGCGCATGCAGTGGTGGATGCGGCCGGGACCGAGGCGCGCCTGGGCGATCATGAAACCGTCGCCCTCGTTGGAGATCAGGTTGCTCGCGGGGACGCGCACGTCGGTGAAGCGCAGCTCGTTGTGGCCGTGCTGGTCCTGGTAGCCGAAGACCGGCAGGGGGCGGACGTTGTCGAGCCCAGGGGTGTCCATCGGGACGAGGATCATCGACTGCTGGCGGTGGGGCGACTCGTTGACATCGGTCTTGCCCATGACGATGAGGATCTTGCAACGCGGGTCTGCGGCGCCACTAATCCACCACTTGCGGCCGTTGATGACGTAGTCGTCACCGTCGCGAACGATGGAGGTGGAGATGTTGGTCGCATCGGAGGACGCGACGTCGGGCTCGGTCATGGCGAAGGCCGAGCGGATCTCGCCCTCCATCAGTGGCTGCAACCACTGCGACTTCTGCTCGGGGGTGCCAAACATGTGCAGGACTTCCATGTTGCCGGTGTTGGGGGCGTCACAGTTCATCGCCTCGGGGGCGATGTGCGAGGCCCAACCGGTCAACTCCGCGAGCGGTGCGTACTCGATGTTCTTGAGGCCCGAGACGTCGGGCAGGAAGCAGTTCCACAGCCCGCGGGTGCGCGCCTCGGCCTTGAGCTCCTCCACCACCGGCGGGAGGGTGTGGTCCTCCGGGCCCATCTTGCGGCGGTAGGCCTCGTACTCCTTCTCGGCCGGAAAGACCTTCTCGTCCATAAAGCCCCGCAGCCGGTCGAGGTAGTCCTGGGCCTTGGGGGAGAGGTCGAAGTCCACGAGGTGCCTTTCGCAGCGAGGGTGGGGCGTCGTTCGCAGTCTGCCCCGCCCGTTGTCAGGCTGTCGCAGGGGGTATCAGCGATGATGGCTGTGTCCCGACGTACCGTCGCCGGGACAATGAGGGGTAGGTGCTGTTGCATGGCTGACCGGCTGAGTCCGCTCGATGTCTCCTTTCTCTACATGGAGTCGTCGACGACTGCGATGCACGTCGGCGGGGTCGCGACGTTCGAGCCGCCCGAGGGTGGCTTTGACTACGACCGCCTGTGTGAGCTGATCTCTCAGCGCATCGCGCTCGTGCCGCGCTACCGGCAGAAGGTCAAGTTCATCCCGGGTCGGCTGGCCAACCCGGTCTGGGTCGATGATGAGGACTTCGACGTCAGCTACCACGTACGCCGCAGTGCCCTGCCCAAGCCTGGTAGCCCGGCGCAGCTGCGCGAACTCGTGGGCCGACTGCAGGGCCGTCGGCTGGACCGCAACCGGCCGCTGTGGGA
>JBKJLP010000471.1:0-3552 GCA_046596735.1 Mycobacteriales bacterium
CTCTTCGGCCTGGCCGAACAGCTCGACGACCTCAACCCGGACTACCAGCGGGTGGGCGCGCTCCGGCGGTCAATCACGATCCTGCCGGAGCCCGGCATCCTCGACAGCCCGATCTACTCCGAGCCCCACAAGCGCGGTGAGCTGTTGGTGGCGGCGACGATGCAGACGTTCCTCCAGGTGTGGCAGCGACGTCTGCAGCCGCTGCGCATCGGCGACGCGAGGCTCATCGACCGCTCGCGCGCCATCGAGGAAGGAGCCGCGGTCGCCGACCAGCTGCTCACCATGTGCATCCGCGGGCTCGACTACACACCACCAGTGCATATCGACTTCCAGGACTTCCTGTCCGCGGTGCTGACGGCCGACCGCGAGGTCCGCTTCGACGACTCGAAGTTCGAGCTCCGGTCGACCCTGCGCCGTACATTCGCCAGCTTCGGGATCAGGCCCACCCAGGACGCCGACGGCGAGGGCTGCTGGACGCCTGTCGAGGACGGCGTCCTCGTCCATCAGGGCGTGCGGTTCAGCAACGCCCAGACCGACCCCACCGAGATGTTCCGGCTGATCTGGGCCAACCGCGAGAAGCTGCAATTGCCGCTCACGGCCTACTGCCGCATCGCCGACCTCGCACCCTGCCTGCGGATCGCCCCCGAAGACGGGCTGCCCGTGCGCGAGACCATCGCCATCTGCCTGCAGTACGTGAAGGTGCCCGCCTCCGAGCTCGGCCAGTTCTGGCTGCGCGCACCTCGCGGCATGCCGAAGACCACCGAGGTGGTCCTAGAAGGCGGGAGCACGCTAATCCTCGACGAGTACGGCAAACTGAAGTACGAGATCGCGCAGCCGATCCCGTCGAAGGGGCACCGCAACGCGATCCGACGTACGCAACGCAGGATCGACTACCTCTGGGCCACCGGCAGCTATCTGCCGGGGGCAAGCTTCCGCAGCGGACTCTCCTCCATGCACCGCGCCCGCGCCCTCCGCCTCGGGTCCATGGAGGTGTGGTGATGAACGCCATCGCTCCGACCGGCGCAACGCTGATCGCCTACAACGTCGGGTTCGGCGACTGTCTCCTGCTGCGCGTGACGTACGACGACGGCACCAGGCGGCACGTCCTGTTCGACTTCGGCTCGACGGCGATGCCCGAGAGCGTCGCTCCCCCGGCGCGCGAGGCCAAGCGGGCCGCGCCTCGCGACCTGGAGGAGGTCGCCAACCAGATCGCCCTGGACTGCGGCGGCTCGCTGGACGTCGTCGTCGTAACCCACCGCCACCGCGACCACATTTCCGGCTTCGCAGGCAAAGCCGGCCGCGTCATCACCGGTCTGACCCCGAAGTACGTGCTGCAACCCTGGACCGAGAACCCCGCAATCCCCGAGGACGCCACCGGCTCCGGCGGCGCGGGCGGGGCCGGGGCGGCCGGCGGCGGTGCCAGCGGCCTGCGCCTGGGCGACGTATCGCTCGGGCTGCATCACCTGGACGCGGCCGCCAGGCAAGTCGTCAAGGTCGTGCCCACCCTCGAGGCCCGCAAGGGCGTGACCAAGACCGTCACGGCGCAGATCCAGGCCGTCGGGATGAACAACATCACCAACCGCGAGGCCGTCGAGAACATCCAGAACCTCGCCGGCACGCACGAGTACCTCTGCTTCGGTGACCCCCTCGACCTCTCAAGCGTGCTGCCGGGCATCACCGTCGACGTACTCGGCCCGCCCTCGATCGACCAGTCGAGTGAGATCACCACGATGGCGGAGGTCGACCCGGTGGAGTTCTGGCAGCTCGCTGCCTCCGGCCGCCCGCGCAACGCCCGGGCCAAGGCCGGACGGCTCTTCCCCGGGGTCGAACCCATGACGAACCCGCCCCAGGAGGCCCGCTGGGTGATCCCCAAGATCGACAGCATGCGCGCCGAAGAGCTGCTCTCGCTCGTGCGCATCATGGACGACGTCCTCAACAACACCAGCCTGATCATGCTGTTCACGATCGGCAACGCCCGCCTTCTCTTCCCCGGCGATGCCCAGCTCGAGAACTGGCGGTACGCCCTCCAGCACGCCGAGAACAGCCAGCAGATCCGCGACACCCTCGCCCAGACGACCCTCTACAAGGTTGGCCACCACGGCAGCCTCAACGCGACCCCCCGCCATATGCTGTGGGACAACTTCGCCAACCGCGGCAAGGCCGGCACCCCCGGTCGCCTGATTAGCGTGATGTCGACCCGCGCCAACAAGCACGGAAGCGAGGACCGCTCCACCGAGGTCCCCCGGCGCACCCTGAAGGACGAGCTGTACGCGTCGACGGATCTTTACAACACCCAGGACTGCACGCCCAAGGACGGGTGGTGGCGTGAGGTCGACATACCCATCGCCTGAGGGGGCAGTTCGATGATTCGAGTAAGACGTGGGTCCGCCCCAGCGTTTGTTCGCGATTACGAGTTCATGCAGGCGCGCCTTCGGTTTGAGCAATTCGGCGCGAAGGGCGGCACGCGCACGACGCAGACGGTGCTGAGCGCGAGCTCGGCGCTCGGCTCGTACCAGAGGCAAGCAGCTGGCTACGCCTCCGAGCTGTTCCTCGGCAAATGCGCCTACTCAGAGGTGGCCACGTCCCCGTTGCTCCACCTCCATCGCCCCGAAGCGGACGCCGTCGACGATGACGGTGTGTCGGCGTCGCACTATTGGTGGACTGCAATGTGGTTCGGCAACTGGTACCAGGCCTCCCAAGAGGTTGCCTCAGAGAAGCGCACCAACTTTCCCGTCATCGGCGCGAGGCCGGCGCCACCCAAGCTCGGCTCGTCAGGAATCGTCCTGCTGCCCCAAAAGTACCTCGGCGCCGGGGTCATCCTGGACCCTTGCCATGACGACCCCCAGCTGCACCTGCAGTTCCTGCCAGAGGGAGGCGTACAGGCGTGGTCGCCGGACCGTGCGCCCTGGCTAGGCACGGATGCGCGTCGGGGCATGCGCACCATCGAGCTGCTCGGCCTGAACTCGAGCGAGCTGATGCGTGCTCGACGGAGCGCTATCACCGAGGCCCTCGGCAGGCTCGAAAGTGAAGGCAGCGTGTCGTCCGACCTGATCGATCCCCGACTGGCTCACGTCGGCGCCATCCGACAGGTATTGGCAGGCAAGCTCTTGACCGGCGACGTGCAGGCGCTGACGCCAGACTTGCGCTTGCTGACACGTGAGGTCGTCCCGCTACTCGCCTCCCGGCCAGGGCACTACCCGCCGACCCTCATCGACGACGTACGCGAGTCGCTGAACGATGCTGATCAAGCCCTGCGGAACGTGCTCACATACGCACTGGGCCGCGACAGCGGCCCCATCCAGACGCCCCCGGAGCCCCTGCCACCCGACAGCACAGTCGTCATCCCCCGCACCGCCTCAATCACCCGGGTCTTCATCCGGAACTTCCAGGCGATCGAAACTTTCGACCTGGACTTCTCGACACCGAGTGAGGCCGCCGACCCCGAACCGCCGAGCATGTCGTCCTCGTCGTCCGACGACGTCACGACGGCCACTCAGGCCCGTCGGCCGTGGTGGGTTCTGCTCGGCGAAAACGGCGCCGGAAAGAGCTCGG
>JBKJLP010000184.1:0-3357 GCA_046596735.1 Mycobacteriales bacterium
CGAAAAGATGCGCCAAGTATGTAGCGCCCTTGCTGTCGCGGTCGACGGCGAGCGCTGACCGCGTGTCCCACAGCAGGATCGGCTCCGAGACGGCCAGCGGCGGCGGTGAGTGGTGACCACATGCTCCGGCTCGATCAACGCCCGGCGGTGCCGCGCGATCACAGCGTTACGCGAGAGCACGACGACAGGACGACGCCGGCGTGCAGGTGCGGCTATTTCGACGCGCTGCCGGGGCTGGCGGTCCGGCTCACTCCGCTCGTGCTCGGCGACGCCCGCCGCAGGCAGCGCCGCCACGCCCGCCAGCTGCGCGGTTAGCGCCGAGGACCGGCAGGGCAGGGTCAGAACGGCAGGCCGAGACGGGCCCCGAGCAACGCGTAGCCCACGAAGGCGACGATGTCGATCAGCGTGTGCCCCACCACGAGCGGCAGCACCCGGCTGGTGCGCTGGAAGACCCGGCCGAACACCAGGCCCATGACCACGTTGCCGACGAACCCGCCGAAGCCCTGATACAGGTGGTAGCTGCCGCGCAGTAGGGCCGCGAGCAGCAGCGAGCGGTTCTCGCCCACCCCCAGCTGGCGCAGCCGCGTCAGCAGGTACGCGACGACGAGCACCTCCTCCGCCCACGCGTTCCCTGCGGCCGAGGCGACCAGCGCGGGCACCCGCCACCAGGTGTCGTCGAGGGTGGCCGGGAGCACGGTGAGGTTGAGCCCCGCCGCCCGGGCCAGCAGGGACAGCCCCAGTCCGGGGATCCCGATCAGCGCCGCGAGCGTGGCCCCACCCGCAGCGTCGGCCGCCGGACGGCGGCGGTCTAGGCCTACCGCGCACAGCGCGTCCCGGCCCCGCGGCGCCGTCCCGATCCCGCGCCACAGCAGGTAGGCCCCGAGCGCCCCCCACGCCACCAGCTGGGTGGTCGAGAGCAACTGGGCGGCGAGGTCGAGCAGCCCCACCCGGGCCTGCGGGGCGTTGAGCGCGACGGTCTGCTGGGCCAGCGGCGTCGGTGAGGCGAGGGAGTCCAGCAGCGAGACCACGCTCCGCAGGCCGGAGAGCCCCAGCGTGACGAGCAGGACGACGACGACCTCGACGACGACGACGCGACGGCGCTCGGGGGCGACGGTCTCGACCTGGGGCCCTGTCGGGCGCAGCCAGCCGGCGAGGCGGCTGGGCGCGGTGGTCACATCCGCGACTGTAGTGCGGCGCCGGCTGCGCACAGGGCGCGGGGGCTGGCCGAAGGAAGTGACTCCTGACACGCGTCCCGCAGTTGTGCGTGCACTGTGCCGACGAAGGCGTGGAACTGCTCGACCGGCATGCTCTCTCGGTAGCGGGTGAAGGCCGACGTAACCACGGTGAGCATGAATCTGCCGTGCTGCTTGTCCGAGAGAAAGTGCACATCCGGGCGTTCGTACGCCTCACGCGCCAGTGCGAACGCCTTACCGATCCCGACGTCCACCATGTGCGGCAGTCACCTCCAACCTGTCCCCAGGCGGGCAAGGCTCCCTATACCTCAGTGGAGCCGCCCGTGACGATGCTGGGCGGCCATTTCAGATCGCGGTAGTCCCGCGCCGGCTGCTCCTGCCGCAGAGCTGATGAGAACTGAGAGCAGCGTCATCAGCGCGATGAACAGGACGCCGAACACCAGCCACGCCACCGCTGAGGACCATAGCGCCGATCCGGGTGCCGTCCCGAATGCGGCCGCGGTGATCGCGCGAGGTTCGGGTCTTGGTCCGCCTTATATGGTGGGATTGGCCGGTCGCGGTCAGTACCGAAAACATCAGAGCCATCTCTGCGGGCACAGTCAAAGACCTCGAACAAATCGCCCAGACGCTGCCCCTCTGACCGAACGGGAGGATCGGTGTCCGGTCACTGATCGGCATCGACTATCTCCAAGGTCAGCGTCGAGGCCGCACCCTTAGACTGTGCGCGACCGGGTGCCGGCGTGGGAGAAGCGATGGCGTACTCGTGGGATGACCTTGCAGCGCTGAGCCTGGCTCGGCAGTTCCCGAACGTGCAGGGGCGAAACGCGGCAGCTGTGGCGCAGACCGTGGCTCGGATCGGGCCGATTCAGGCACAAACGGCACGGTCGCCATTTCTCGGGTTGGCCGCGCGCATCCCGGGGGTCAGGCTCGAGGACATCTGCGCGGCCTACGACGAGCTGCTGATCGTGCGTGGCAGCAACATCCGCGGGACGGTTCACACCTGCACGCCGCAGGACCACGCCCTGCTGGAGGCGGCCACCCGTATCGGTCAACGCGCCCTGTGGGCGCGGATGCTCAAGCTGGAGGCCACCACGCTGGAGCAGGTGTGGGAAGGCATCGAGGACTAGGCACGCGATGACTGGCGCACCCCACAGGAGCTGCATGGGCATCTGCGCCGGTGGCTGGAGCGCCACGACCCGACGGCCATAGCGGCCATCGACACCACCGCCGGCCGTTACCTCGGCTTGGGGCACGGGGGGCTGCTGCGCACACCGCTCAAGGGCGGTTGGCAGGCGCAGGGCGCGCCGGGATATCGCACCGCCTCGGCCCTGCTCGGCGACCGCAGTGCCATCCTGGGCGACCCCGACCGCGCGCTGGAGGCGATCGTGCGCCGACACCTGTCTGCGTACGGCCCGGCCAGCCGCCACGACATCGCCTGGTGGTCCGGGCTGGGGTTGCGCGTGGTCGACGCCGCCCTGGCCCGCCTCGCTGGGCAGACGAGTGGGCAGCAAGGCCCGTACGGGCGTATCTACCACGACCTGCTCGACGTTCCTGCGGCGGCCGACCCGCCCGATCTTCGGCTGCTTCCGGAGTTCGACGCCTTGCTGTGTGGCTATGACCCCAAGGCCCGCGACCGGTTCGTCTCCCCGAAGCACTACCGGCAGTTGTGGTTCCAGGACAACGGGGCCCTGCTGGCGCCGATGCTGTGCGACGGTCGCCTCAGCGGCTACTGGCGGCTGGCCGGCGCGGGATCAAGGCGATCCTGCGAGGTGGCCTGGTTCGCTGGCACCCGCCGGCCGAGGAAGTCCGAGTTCGACGCCCCGATGGCAGCCCTCGAGGCGGCATACGGCGTCACGGTGACGGGTGTGGAGATCACCCGTGACCCGTGAGCCCACCGTCCGCCCGCCGCCCCAGGTAACCGCGGGCACCACGCAGCGACGCGGACGTATCCGGTAGCCGGAACGCTGACAGCCGCGCCCAACGACTCGATGGGCGCGGCCGATGAAGTCCTCGCGGGGGGCTTACGAGCGGTTAGCTAGGTGGCCACAGCGGTGTGACCCGGCATAGGGACTTTGGTCCCGGCTCGAGATAGTTCTTCAAGCGTGGGCCTTGTTGTGCCCAATCAAGACCAGGTGCGCGTCGCCGTGGACAGCAACTGTGACAT
>JBKJLP010000356.1:0-9443 GCA_046596735.1 Mycobacteriales bacterium
GATGAGGCGGGCCAGCTCGTGCCGGCTTTGGCTGGCAAGTGTGATCGGTTGGGTGGCCGTGTTACCCGGGTGAATTCTGGCTGCGAGCCGACAGACCCGGCGTCACACTGCGCATGAGTCACCCTCGCAGGAGGGCGCAGAACCGTCCTGAGCCACGAGGGTGAGCGGCGAGTATTCGGACCAGGCTTTGTCCAGTGTCAGAAGGACGGCGTCGGCGGGTTGGGCTCCGGAGAGGCCGTAGCGACCATCGATGACGAAGAAGGGCACGCCGCTGATGCCGTACGCCCGGGCCTGCGCCTCGTCGGCGCGCACCGCCTCGGAGTAGCGATCTGAGGCCAGCACGGCATCCACATCGACCCCGGGTAGCCCGACCTGCGTGGCAAGCGCGCGCAGTGCTGAATGGTCTGAGGCCGGCGAGCCCTCGGTGAACGTCGCACGGTCGAGGCGCTCCTTGAGCTCGTCCTGCCGGCCGTGCTGCAAGGCGAGGTGCAGCAACCGGTGCGCGTCGAAGGTGTTGCCGGGCCGGGCAAGGTCGAAGCGGAAGTCGAGGCCTTCCTCCGCCGCCATCGCGGTCATGTTGTCGATCATGGCCTGGGCCTCGATGACCGAGCAGCGGTACTTGGTCGCGAGCCGCTGGGCGTACGTCCCTTGCTCGGCGGCGCTCGGGGGTGCGGACACGTCGAGCTCGAAACTGCGCCACACCAGCTCCACCTCGTCATGGTGCGCGAAGCGCGCCAAGGCCGCCTCGAAGCGGCGCTTACCGATGTAGCACCACGGGCAGACAACGTCGGACCAGACTTCGACCTTGAGGCTCATGCCTGGGCCAACAACAAAGTCGACCCGCCTCTTCCGCGGCCACGAAAGAGCCTCGATACACTCCGTCGATGGTTGACGACACCGGCCAGGATGTGGGCTTCGAACCAGCCAACACGGTTCAACGCTGCATGCGGCTGGTCGCGGGGACGCGGCCGATGGCGTGGCTGTTCTCACGTGTGCTGCACCACCTCGACGGTCCGGTGCTGCGCCGAAGCGGTGGCCGTCGATCTATCACGTCCGCGCTCACTGGGCTGCCCATCGTAGAACTCAGGACGGTCGGTGCCCGCTCCGGCGAGCCGCGGACGTTGCCTATCGTCGGAGTGCCCGACGGGGACCGCCTGGTTCTGGTCGCGTCCAACTACGGCCAGCAGCGCAATCCGGGCTGGTATTACAACCTCAAGACCAACCCGCGGTGCAGTGTCGTCTTTCGTGGTCGCCGATACGAGATGGAGGCATACGAGGCTGACGGCGAGGAACGCGAGCGGCTGTGGGAGCTGGACGTGTCGGTGTACCCGCCTCGCAACCAGTACGCGCGCCGAGCGGGTAGCCGGCGCATCCCAGTGATGGTCCTGCAACCGGCACCGTCAATGACTGAGAACCGTGAAGGGTAAGGGTCACTAGCGGACCGGTTTACGGGACGATCGGAGCGGCCGTGAACAGCTGGGCCGGACAGCCGGGTGGCAAGGTCGGCCAGCTGCAAACGGGCGTCGACACGAGCGCTGACCTCAAGCGATTCCCCGGCCGTCGCTGTAGCGTCAAACCGGCCGACTATGCCGCCACTTGGGCCGCATGCGGATCGGGCACGGCTTCGAAGGGTCCTGTAATGGTTCGGATCGTGCATGCTGCTGACATCCACCTCGACAGCCCGTTGCAGGGTCTAGGTCGACTTGGCGACGCGGGGTTGGCATCTGATCTGCGCGCCGCCACGCGGCGGGCGTTCGACAATCTCGTGCAGCTGTGCCTCGATGAGGACTCCCACCTGCTCGTGTTGGCGGGCGACATCTACGACGGCGACTGGCCCTCATACGAAACTGGCGAGTACCTCGTGCAAGGGCTGCGGCGACTGCGTGAGAGCGGCGTCGAGGTGGCTCTCGTGTATGGCAACCACGATGCCGAGAGCACCATCACCCGACGGCTGGCGATGCCATCCGGAGTGCGCGTGCTCCGCACGGACCAGCCGGAATCGACCGAGTTCCCCGACCTGGGGGTGGTGGTGCACGGCCAGGGGTATGGCGTGCGCGACGTGGTTGACAACCTCGCCCAGCACTTCCCCCACCGTGCCGACGGGTGGGTCAACATCGGGCTCCTGCACACCGGGATCCAGGGAATCGCCGGCCATGCCCGGTATGCGCCGTGCACAGTGGACGATCTGACCTCCTGTGACTACGAGTACTTCGCGCTCGGCCACGTGCACCAGTGCGGTGAGCAATCCGGGGGCTCCGCCCCGGTGTGGTTCAGCGGGAGCCTGCAGGGCCGCAACCCGCGCGAGACCGGGCCCAAAGGCGCGCTCGTAGTGGACCTTGAGACGCGAGGGACGGCCGTCGTCCGGTTCGCAGAGTGCGACGTTGCCCGATGGGAGGTGCTCGAGCCTGAGCTCTCCGGCTGCTGCGACGTCGACGACGTGGTCACCGCCATGAACACGGCGTACCAGGAAGCGCTCGGGCAAGCCGGCGACCGGCCGTTGGTGGTGCGCTACAAGCTCACGGGTGCCACGACGGCCGCGGGAGCGCTCGCCCGCGACCGCGACAGGTTGACCGCCGAAGCGCGAGCGCTGCTGCGACCGGGGGGAGCGGTGGACAAGGTGGAGATCGACGTTTGGCCACCTGAGTCCTCCCCGACCCTGGATCCCGAGCTCGCCGCGCGCGTCCTCACGGCGACGAAGCGCCTGGCGGGTGAGCCTGACAAGCTGAAGACGATCCTCGACGACCTGCGGAAACACGGACTGTGGCGGTTGACCAAGGGCTCAGGGGTCGACCTCGATGACCCGGCTGTGCTCGCCCGCCTGGTCGAGCAGGCGGGTCATGGGCTGACGGCCAAACTCGGCGGGGAAGGCTGACATGCGTCTCGTATCACTGCGGCTTGCGCCGTACGGATCGCTCACCGACCTGACCCTCGAGCTGGCACCCGGAGTCACGGTGATACATGGCTCCAATGAGGCTGGCAAGAGCACCGTGTTGTCTGCCTACAGTGACCTGTTGTGCGGAATCAGCCGCCAGACACCGATGGCGTTCCGGGCGCCCCGAAAGGACCTACGCATCCACGCGACCATCACGCTTGACGATGGCACCTCTGCGTCCGTGACCCGCACGACGCTGAACAGCCCACGCGACCTGCTCGACCGGGCGACCAAGGAGCCCGTCAGCGCCGCGCTGCGGGCGGCGCTGACGTCCAACCTGGACGACGCAACGCTCCGTGCCCGTTTTGGCCTCGACCACGACCGTCTCGTCGCCGGCGGCAGGGACCTCGTTGCCGGGCGCGGAGACCTCGCTCCCATCGTGTTCGAAGCGCGTGCTGGCGCCGACGTGCGCGGGCTGGTCGACCGGCTTCAGGAGCAGACCGAGGCCCTCTACAAGCCGCGGAAGAACTCACCGTCCAGGCTCGGAGACGCACATCGCAGGCGTTTGGATCTGGAACAGAAGCTCACATCGACCATGGCGACAGCCGAGGCGGTCGAGACGGCAGCGCGGCTGCGGGACCAGGCTGACGAGCAGCTGAGCGAGAGGCGCGGCGACGCGGCCGCCGCTCGGGTGGAGCACGCGCGGATCGATCGGCTCGCCGGATCGTGGCCGTTCTGGGAGCAGTACCAGGCGTGCTCGCGCGAGCTGAATGCGATCGACGCTGAAGGCATCCGGCTGACCGCGGCACATCTGCTCGCGGTCGCGACAGCGCAGAGTCGGCTGGCCGAGATCGCGCCCGCAATCGCGGACGCCCGCGTGACGGCCGCCAAGGCCGAGGCGGACCGCAGGGCTCTCCTCGTGGACGAGGCTCTGATGGCGCAGCAGCCGGCCGTCGACACGCTCGTCCGAAAGAGGCCGGCCGCCGACGAGTCCCGTGCCCGGGTCGATGTGTTGCTCGCCGAGCTTGAAGGGCAGCGACGCCGGATTGTCGGCCTGCTCGCCGAGCTCGGCGTCCCCGTCCCCGCCAGCGGCGACCCGATCGCGGCGCTGGCGACGGTCGCTGTACCGGTCGACCGGGTCGCCGACCTCGACAAGCTTGCTGACGAGGGAAGGCGGCTCACCGAGGAAGCAGATGCGGCGCGGGCCATGGTGAGCCGGGCCGCCGAGGAGCTCGCGCGGGCCGCATATGACGCCGAGCAAGTGCCTCAAAACGACGAGGGCCCGGATGCGGTCGACGTCTCGTCGCTCGCCGACGTTCGCGAGGCCCGCGAGCGGCTGTGGCAGCGCGTCCGCCGGGCGTGGCTGCATGGGGAGGCACCCCCGGTCGAGGTCGCGGGCGACTCGGCCGAGCTGGCTGGCCGTTTCGAGGAGGCCGTCACGGTAGCCGACCAGGAGGCCGACGATGTCGTCGCTCAGACAGGTCGCATGTCCGAGCAGAAGCGGACCGAGATCACGGCAGCGGCCGCCGCCGCGGCCACCGTCGCGGAGCGGCGGCGGTCGCACGCGAAGACCGGGGACGACCTCGTCGAGGCGGAGGGGCGTATCGAGGTATGGCAGCAGAAGTGGGAGTCGGCGGCACAGGCAGCGATGCTGCCTCAGGGGCTTGGTACGACCGGGTGGCGGGAGCGGGCCGGGCGCCTGGCCGAGGCGCAGGAGGCAGCCTCGAAGCTGACGGGCCTCGAGACCGACCTTGCCCGCCAGCAGTCGACTGCGGCTGAGTGGGACGCCAGCGTAGAAGCGCTGGCCTCGGCGCTCGGTGCATCAGTGGCCACCGAGCACCTGCTCGCGTGGTTCGACGAGAAGAAGGCGGCGTACGACCGGTCCCAGTCGAATGCGCAGACGGCCAGGGTTTACCTACGCAACCAGACCGCCGCCGAAGAGAAGTCGGCTCAACTCACGACTGAGCACGCCGAACAGAAGGCCGTGCTCAACGAGGTCGCGGCCCAGTACGGCGTCGACGACACCGTACTGGACGTGCTCGCCGACCGCGCCAAGCGGCACGCCGAACGTGCGCTCGCGCGGGAAGCGCCGGCGGGTGCGCTACGGGCACGGCACCCCGGCGTCGACCTTGACATGCTCGCGGACGAGTTCACCAGGCAGGACCAGGCGCTGCTGGACGTCGCGGTCGAGACCGCCGTCGAGGCGGTGGAGGCGGCGGAGAGGAAGGTCGAGGCCGAACAGGAGCTCGCTATCGAGCGCCGCACTGCCTACGAGGAGCTGGCTGGCAGGACCGGCGCCGGCGCGCTTCGCCAGGAACTGTCGCAGGCCACCGCTGAGGTGCACGACCTCATCGAGGAATGGGCCGTCGCCCGGATCATGGGGCACCTGCTGAGCGAGGAGCTGAGCTCCTACCTCGAGGCCCACGTCAACCCGGTGCTTGAGCGAGCCGGGAACTACCTCGACCGCCTCACTGGCGGTCGCTATGGCCAACTGCGAACCGAGGGTGACGGAGCCACCCGCGCGCTGTCGGTGGTGGGAGCCGACGGCACGGACTATGGGACCGACGCACTCTCCGAGGGCACGGCCACTCAGCTGTATCTTGCGCTGCGCCTCGCCGGCGTGGTCGAGGTGCAGCGCGAGCGCCGGAGTGCAGGTCTCGAGAAACTGCCGCTGATGCTGGACGACGCGCTCGTGACGTTCGACGATGACCGCACCGGCGAGACGCTCGAGCTACTCGCAGAGATCGGCAAGGATCAGCAGGTGGTGGTGTTCACCCACCATGCAGCGGTTGCCGAGACGGCACGGCATGTGGCGCCGTCGATCGAGGTGATCACCCTGGCCGCGCCAGACGCCCTCGTGTCCGGCGAATGAGCCGGGGCCGTGACGCGTCGCCGCGTCAGTCATGAACCACGTACCCCCTGGACAAACTCCGCGGACGCCGCGGACTACGGCGAACGCGCCACATGATACAAGTCACTGTCCCGGACCCGGGACCTTTGCTCCTTTCCCTGCGGTGCGCAGATCGGGACCATACGGTTGTGGGATAAGGCAACTGAACTGGGGAGGTTCGCCATGAACCGTGTCCTTGCGATCTTCGTCGGGGCCGTGGTGCTCCTCGCCATCCTGGCCGGGGTGGTGGTGGCGAACAGGTCAGCCCCCGACCTGAACCCTGACACCCCGGAGGGGGTCGTCCAGCAGTACCTCAAGGCCGTGGTTGCCGCGGACTATCCGCTCGCCGCTAGCCTGCTCTCCCCATCCACCGGCTGTAGCGCCACGAACGTGGCAGGAACCTACTACCGCCTGTCTGCGCGGATCGTCCTCGACCACACTGCGGTCACCGGTGACCTTGCAGTCGTGACGGTCAAGGTCACCGAGGGCACTGGGGACGGACCCTTCGAGTCCTCGGGGTACTCGCACACAGAACCCATCACCGTCCAGCGCGAAGGAGGGGCCTGGAAGATCACCGGATCACCCTGGCTTCTGAACTCGTGCAACTCCACGAAGGGCTGACATGGTCTTCGGGCTGATCTCCGCGATCTTCTCCCTCGTGTTCCCGGTCGTCCTGGTCGTCTGGGTGGTGCGACAGTTCGGCAACCGCACCGGCTCCCGGGGGATCGATGCGCACAGCGTCCGGCGCTTCTTCCAGTACCTGGTGCTCTTCGGGTTGATGATCGTGGCCGCCGTCGGCCTGTCGGACCTCCTCGGGCTGCTGTCCCAGGAACCGGCGCTGGCTGGCCATGACAGCAGCACCCTGGCCCGGGCATTGACCTTCTCCGTGTTCGGCATCCCGATGTTCGTCCTCCTGGCGGTGTGGTCGCGCCGCCGTCTTCAGCGAGAACCGGACGAAGCGCGCTCCCTCGGCTGGGCCTTCTACGCCACGGTCGCCCCGCTGACAGCCCTGGCCGTGGCCATGACCTCCCTGCACAACGTCGTATCGGCGGCCTTGTCGAACCAGCGTTTCGAGTGGTCTGCCCTGGCCTCGTTCGTCGTGTGGTCTGCGGTCTGGTTCGCGCACTGGACCGTGGCGAACCGGATGCTCGACGCCGACCGCAGACAAGGGCAGCTGGTTCTTGGCTCGCTCATCGGTCTGGGCACGACTGTCGCCGGGCTGGTCTGGCTCCTGGGTGCGTCACTGGAGGCCCTCCTCGTCAACCAGGCAAGCAGCCTGCTGGTCCAACCGGGGCACCCACTCGTGCAGGCCGCCGCCACGGTGGTCGTCGGCGTGCCGGTCTGGGTCGTGTACTGGCTCACGAGTTTCTCCAGGGCCCGCCGTACGACGCTGTGGTTCGGCTACGTGCTCCCGGTCGGCGTCGGCGGTTCGTTGATCCTGGCGGTCGTCGGGGCCAGCATCGTCGTCTACCAGTCACTCGTCTGGGTCGTCGGTGAGCCCGCCTCAACCCAGGCCGCAGCGCACTTCGAGGGCACGCCGACCGCCGGCGCCTGCGTGATCGTCGGCGCCATGAGCTGGTGGTACCACCGGCAGGCCTTCACCGCCGCGACACCTGAACGAATGGAGGTCACCCGGATCTACGAGTACCTCATGGCGGGGATCGCGCTGCTTGCCGCGGCGATCGGCGTGACCATGGTTTTCGTCACGCTGGTCGAGTCGCTGGTCCCCGCTGCGGCGGTCGAGGTCGGCACCTCGGTGGTCAACTCACTTCTCTCCGGGGTGACCCTCCTGCTCGTCGGCGGCCCGTTGTGGTGGGTCTTCTGGTCGCGCATCGCACGGGCGACACGCGACGTCACCCCGGAGGAGCTCGGCTCACCGACCCGGCGTACCTATCTCTTCGTGCTGTTCGGCCTCGGCGGTGTCGCTGCGGTCATCGCGGTCCTGGTCGCCGCGTACCTCGGAATCCAGGATGCGCTGCAGGGTGGCCTCGACGCCCAGGTGCTACGCGAGATGCGTATTCCGGTCGCCATCCTGCTTGCGACCGGTGCCATCTCCGGCTACCACTGGACTGTCTT
Source organism: Mycobacteriales bacterium (assembly GCA_046596735.1). Lineage (GTDB taxonomy): Bacteria > Actinomycetota > Actinomycetes > Mycobacteriales > SCTD01 > RYN-124. The sequence goes on from JBKJLP010000356.1 coordinate 7,839, forward strand.
CCGTGACGACCGGTCGCGGTTGCCGGTGGTCGCACCCCGGCACGGTCCGCGCTACGTGCTGCTCGTGGGCGCCCCCGACGGCGACATCGGTGGCGCGGTCGAACGACTCACCGGCGCACGGGTGGACGTGTGGGTGCGCGCAGACGGCCTGGCCGTGCCGTGGGCGGTCGACGCCGTGGTCGCCGCAGTGAGCCAGTCTGAGGCAGACGCGGTCGCTGTCGTGGCTGGGCCAGCCGGACTCGAGACGGTCGGGATGCAGCGGCCCTAGAACGAACCTCGATCAGCAGCCCGACGCGCTCACTGTCGCATGTACGCGACGCCGGTAGAGACACTTTCGAGCAGGGCAAAGGTGGCAGACACATAACAGATGCCGAGGGCGATGTACGCCAAGGTGGCACCGCGTTCGCGTCCCATCTTGATCTGGTGCAGTGCTACGTGGCCTGCACCGACCGCGGGAACAGCCAGCCAGAAGAAGCCGGCGAAGATCGAAACACCCGACCGCAGTGCGATGCTCGTCACCGCTGCCCCGACAAGAGCGATCGCCACGATGGACAGCTTGTTCACTCCTGGCTTCGAAACGCCTGGCGCGTCTGCGTCAGCTCGCGAGGTGTCGGCGGTCATGTGTTGTCCTTCCCGAACAGTTGCCGTACCCAGGACCGTGTCAGACCTTCGTCAGCGAGTCAGCCAAGATGCCGAGGATAGCGGCCACCCACGCGACTCAGCGCGGGGCGATGAGCAGGCTCTGGGCGCCCACGCCGATCGGACCGTCGGCATCGCTCAGCAGGCTGGTGGCGAGGCCCGCCCCACCGGGCGAGATCGCCGTCTGTGCCTCCACGCAGATCCACTCGCCGACGGCCTCGCGGTGCAGGTGCACGGTGAGCTCGGGGTTGATGAAGTGCCAGCTGTTCAGGTCGAGCTCGCTACTGATGCCGTTGCCGCTGTCGGCGACCGCGAGCACCCGCTGGAGTGGGCTGGGCGTCTCGTCGGGGACGATCGGATGCCGGAGCCGGGTCCACGCGGTCGCCGCGCCGGGCTGCCCGAATTCCCCTGCGGTGAAACGCCATTCGACCGCGGACAGGTAGCCGTCGACCCAGCCCTCGGCCAAGGAAAGCTTGCCCGTACTCGCCATCGGAGGAGCAGCAAGAGCAGTCATGACTGCCAGAGTGGGCGACTGCCGCGGTGCAGCCTTCTCCGGTGTCCGAAGCACCCGCCAGACCTGCGCCCTGGCAACCTCGCGTCCACCCGCTGACAGCGCCGCCTCCACCAGCTCGACACTGCGACCGGGGCGCAGCATTCGCGAACGGAGCTCCAGCTCGCCCACCGGGATCGCTCCGAGGATGTCGACCGTCATCCGGGCGTTGAACATGTCCTCCCGCGGGCTGCACCGCTCGATCGCGCGAGCGAGCAGTGCGCTCGGTGGTCCGCCGTGCTGGAAACGGGCGTCCCACGGGCCGGTTGTGTGAACGGTCGATCGCCAGCGGTCGTCGCCGAGGGGGAGGTAGAAGGGGTCGTCCATGCCGGGCAGCCTACGTCGGGCCAGCGCCCCCGAACACGAGCTGCCGGACGCTCTCGCCGAGCAGAGTGGAGCGATAGCGCGCCTTGTCG
>JBKJLP010000429.1:0-6262 GCA_046596735.1 Mycobacteriales bacterium
GCCGAACAAGCCCGCGCAGCCGAGGAAGTCCGACTGGCTGAAGAAGCCCGCGCTTCCGCGGAAGCGCAACAAGCCGCCGAAGCCCGCGCAGCTGAGGAAGCGCGCGTAGCCGAAGAAGCGCGCCTCGCGGAGGAAGCCCGCGCAGCCGAGGAAGCCCGCGCAGCCGAGGAAGCCCGCGCTCTCGCGGAAGCGCAGCAAGCCGAGCAAGCCCGCCCCGCTGAGGAAGCCCGGCTGGCAGCTGAAGAAGCCCGCGCAGCTGAGGAAGCGCGCGTAGCCGAAGAAGCCCGCGCCGCCGAACAAGCCCGCATGGCAGCGGAAGCCCGCCTCGCCGAAGAAGCCCGCGCCGCTGAAGAAGCCCGACTTGCGGAGGAAGCCCGCGCCGCCGCGGAACCCGCAGCGCTGCCGGACGGGGCCGCGTCAGCGTCAGCGTTCGCCGAGCTCAGTGCCGCCGCGGCCGTCAACGTCCCCGCGCCCTCGGTCGAAACCAACCCGATGCCCGCAGCCGAGCCGGAGGAGGACGACGAGCCGTACCCGACCTACGGTCGGCAGGACACCGACACCGCCTCGCTGCTGCGCGAACTGACCTCGCTCGGCCTCGACGACGAACCCAGCCCGCCGCCACCGACCCGGCCGGTCAGCCCCACCGGTGGCCGCCCCGTCGCCACGGCGCCCGCCAAGAAGAAGAAGGGCCTCTTCGGCCGCTGACCACCCCGCTACGTCCGCCCAGTACACGCTCGTCCGCACCACCGTCGAGCAGACGTAAGCCCCAGGGAGGGGCGCAGCGCGGGGATCGCGGAAGGCGCCTCAAGCAGCGGGGGCGCAGCGCGGGGATCGCGGAAGGCGCCTCAAGCGCCGAAGGCGCAGCGCCGGAGCGACCCCGCGCGCAGCCCAGCCCAGCAGCTCCAGCCCCGCCCAGCCCAGCCCAGCCCGTACGACCAGCCTTAGCTGCGCGGGATCCGCAGCAGCGACGACCGCGCCGCAGCTGACTGTCGCGCCGCGCTCACCGGCTCGGCCACCGCCGCCTCGACTTTGCCGGCCACCTCGCCGACCAGCACCTCGGCGTCATCCGGGACCTGCCGCTTGATCAGCCCCAGCGCCAGCGGCCCCAGCTCGTAGTGCCGCACCGCCGTCCCGACCCGCCCGACCTCGCGCGAGCCCAGCAGCACCGGATCGCCCTGCGCCGGTAACGCACTGTCGCTGCCATCGAGGTGGATCAGCGCCAGCCGGCGCGGCGGACGGCCCAGGTTGTGCACCCGCGCGACGGTCTCCTGCCCGCGGTAGCAGCCCTTGTCCAGGTGCACCGCCGGCCCGAGCCAGCCGACCTCGTTGGGCAGCGTCCGGTGATCGGTGTCGACCCCGAGCCGCGGCCGCAGCGCTGCGACCCGCAGGGCTTCGTACGCCCAGACGCCGGCAAGCTCGTCGGTCAGCCCGGCCAACTCCCCGCGCGGCACCAGCCGATCGGCCCCGCCCGAGTGCAGCACCGCCCAGTCAGCACTCACGTCAGCTACCTCGACCCGCGTCATGAACCGCATCCGGTCCAAAAACCCCAGCAGGTCAGCCGTCGTTCCGGGCTCCAGGTGCGCCCACGTCGCCGTACCGTCGTCGACCAACCGCAGGTGGTGCTCGACGTGCCCATGCGGGCTGAGCACCAACGCATCGGTCCACACCCCCGGCGCCAGCGCGGAAAGGTGCTGCGTCGTCAGGCTGTGCAGCCAGGTCAGCCGGTCCGGCCCGGTCAGCGCGATCACCGGCCGGTGCGACAGATCCACCGTCGCCGCGCCGTCGGCCAACCGACGCTGCTCGCGATAGGGGTCGCCGTAGTGCGCCGCCACCCCCGCATCCACGCCGTCGGCAGCCACGGCTCCGGGACGGTCGAGCAGGGGGCTGATCACACCTGACCCAAGCACAGACGCGTACGGCGGATTCCCCCAGAAACGCCGCTGGGCGGCACCCCCGAGGGGATGCCGCCCAGATCAGACGTGCTGCTGGCTTAGAAGATCGCCAGGCTGCGCGCGTTGCTGCGGCCGGGCGCGTTCTGCGCGTCCTGGCCGGTCTTCACGACGAAGTCGTCGCGGGTGTTGCGGTCGCTGCTCTTGAAGGTGATCGCGATCGAGTACAGCCCGTTGGACGAGTTGGCCCGGCTCTGGCCGATGAAGGTCTCACCGGGGCAGTTGCGGGGCTCGACACCAGCGGCGCACGCGTTACCGGTGATCCGGTAGAGCGAGATGATCAGGCCGCCCGGACGGGCCGGGATCGACTTGCCGCTGAAGGTGTAGCTCAGCGGGCCGGTGCGCTTGACCTCGAGGGTCTCCTGCGCCCGTACGTTGATCACGTCGCTGTTGCCGTTGTACGTGCAGTTGACCTGGCGGGCCCGCAGGCGGGTGTTGGACGCCGGGCGCAGGTCGTTGAACGTGAACGTCCCGCTGCTGTCAGCGGTAGCCGTGCGGTCCACCGGGGTCGGGTCGTTGGCGAAGGTGACCGTGCCGAAGTGATCCTGGCTGTAGCCCTGCAGCTCGAGCGAGGCGTTCGCGCGAGCACCGCTGACGGTGACCGAGGCGAGCCCGGTCGCATTGATCGTCTTGGTGTTGACCCGGACGGTCAGACCGCTCGTCGGGCAGGAGCCCGGCGACGGCGAGATCGTCGAGGTAGCGGTCGCCGACGGAGTAGCGCTCGGGCTGGGACTCGCGCCCGTGGTCACGTTGAGACAGCCGGTGCAGGTGTTGCTCACCTTGCCGTCGGTGAGCGTGACGGTGACGTCCCGGCTACCCAGGGGTGCGTTGGAGGCTGCGACCATGCGGATGAGCAACAAACCGTCGGTGAGGGCGTCGACCGACGTGACCGTCAGGCCGGTGCCGGTGACCGAGACCATCGCGCCCTTGGAGAAGTTGGTGCCGTTGACGGTGAAGTCGATCGTCTGGCCCTGCTTGATGTCCTTCTGGATACCGGCCGTGGCGGTGTCACTGTCGAGGTTGGCGACGGTGGGCGTACGGCTGTTGTTCTGGCTCACCGTGAAGCGGCAGGTGTCGCAGGCGTTGACGACGCCGTTGGCGTCGCGAACGAACGGCTGGTAGCCGTTGGCCTGGGGAGCGGCGTTGCGTAGGTCGTAATCAGCGGTGATCGACGTCGGGCTGCTCTTGACCACGTTGGTGCCGGGGATCGACAGAGCGCTGCGTGACGTGCCACCGGGGTTGCCCACGAACTCCAGCGAGGGCTGGCCGTCGGTCACATTGGGACCGTTGAACGTGATCGTGGTGGGTGGCTGTGTCGGGTCGTTGAAGGCCGCCGGCGGCGTGCTGCTCGTGAGGCTCGCGCCGGAGACGAAGAAGCACGCGGCGCACGTCGCAGTCGTGCCATCCAGATTGAAGACCCGCACGTCACGCGAGCCAGGGTTGGAGCCAGCGGCGACGGTCAGGCGTCGCTTGAGCTCCTTGGGGGTCGTGATCTTGTCGACCACGACGGTGCCACCGTCGGTGTTGTCCGCGGTCGGCGCGGCCACGCTGATGCCGCTATCGACGCTGCCGTCGGCGTTGAGGAACTGCACCTTGGTGCCGCGCTCAAAGTTGGCGCCGAGGATCGAGACGTTGCCCTTATTGCCGGGGCGCAGCGAGTTGGGGGCGATGGAGGACACCGCGATCGGACCGGCGGCCAGCACCGCGAAGCAACTGGTGCAGTTGTCTGTGCCGCCGCCAGGCGGGCCGACCGGAACCGGAGCGGGCTTGCCTACGGAGGTCACGTTGTAGACACCGGCGTCGGCGGGGCCGTCGTTGCCCAGCCCGTCACCCAGGTCAGTGAAATTGACGGTCGACGAGCCAGAACTGGCCCTGCCCGCCGCCGGCGGCGTGATCCGGCCAGGTGACACGACGAACGGCACCGAGTTGGCGAGGTTGAAGGTGACATCCGCGCCGTAGGTGAAGTCCGTCTCCGCGCCGGTGAAGGTCAGGGCCGCCGCAGCGTTGTTGTTCTGCACCCCGCTCGGCGAGATCGTGAGGCCGTTCGTGGCGGCCAGGACGTTGGGGGCGACAACCAGGCCAACGACCAAGGAGGTCGCGGCGGTGATGGCCCCAAAGGCGAGGCGTCGTCTGACGAGCGGGTTCATGGGACTCCCTAGCGGAGATAGCGATGGGCGCGAAAAGCCACGGGCAAGCCGGGCAGACTGCTACTTACCTAGAACGTAGCGAACACCTCTAAGTTCGCCTGCGCGTCCGACGTTCCTGCCTGACCCCGCATAACAAACGGGCAACCCTGCACAAACCGGTCCGCGAGTCACGCCTCGCCGGCGGTGCACGCGCGGCAGCGGCCGAACACCGCGAAGTGCCCGACGTCCACGCTGAACCCGCGCTCAGCGGACAACCGGCGTACGACGTCCTCGATCACGGTGGTGTCGACCTCATCGACCGCCCCGCAGTCGCGGCACACCAGGTGCACGTGGTCGTGGTCACTCGCTACGGAGTACGTCGGAGCGCCGTGGCCCAGGTGGGCGTGCTGGACCAGGCCGAGCTCCTCGAGCAGCTCGAGCGTGCGGTAAACGGTGGAGATGTTGACGCCGCTGGCCGTACGCCGGACAGCGGTGGCGATCTCCTCGGGCGTCGCGTGCCCAAGCTCGCCGACGGCCTCCAGCACGAGCTGACGCTGCGGGGTCAACCGATAACCCTTGGCGCGCAACTCCGACTTCCAGTCGTCCCCTGTCGCAGCCGGGCGTCCCATGCGCCGAGGTTACGCGGGCCCGTCCGTACGCTGCACCCGTGACGGTGCTCGCGATCCTGACCCCGGACGGGCCGCGCCTTGTCGACGCCGCGCAGCCGCTGCTGACCGCCGACGACCTGGGGGTCCTGCGCGGCGAGTCGGTATTCGAGACGGTCCGCATCGCTCGCGGCCGGCCTGCGCTGCTGGCCGAGCACCTCGAGCGGCTCGCGGCCAGCGCCGCCCGCCTCGCGATCACCCTGCCGCGCGGCCTCGAGGCGCTCGCCGCGACAGCGGTCGGCAGCTGGGAAGACACCGACGGCGTGCTCCGGCTGGTCTGTACCAAGGGCCCATCCGGCGGGCGCCCGGTCGCCTTCGCGCTGGTCACCGCGGTGCCGGCCGAAACGGTCCGCGCCCGCGAGGACGGGGTGAGCGTCGTGACCCTCACCCTCGGCGTCAGCGCGACCGTGCGGGCCGAGGCGCCCTGGCTGCTCGGCGGCGTCAAGGCCACGTCGTACGCCGTCAACATGGCCTCGCTGCGGCACGCCGAGAACGAGGGTGCCCAGGACGCGATCTGGATCAGCAGCGACGGCGAGGTGCTCGAAGCACCGACGGCCACGGTCGCGTGGGTACGCGACGGGGTGCTGATCACCCCGCCACCGATTCAGGTCTCGATCCTGCCGGGGACCACGGTGGCGTTGGCGCTGCGACTGCTCACCACCCCGCAGGAGATCCGGCGCGGGACCGCCGCCGAGTTGGCCGACGCCGATGAGGTGATGCTGCTGTCCAGCATCCGCGGCGTCGCCCCGGTGACCGCGCTCGACGGTCGCCCGCTCGGCATCGGCCCGGTCACCGCCGGACTGCGCGCCGCCGTCGAAGCGGCGCTACAGCGGTCCTAGCTCGCGAGCTCCATGCTCGCCCGGGGGGTGGGCGGCTCGTGCGCGAAGAGGTCCTCACTGTCCGGTCCAAGGAAGAGGTCGAGCAGTAGCGACAGCGGTATGCCGCTGTGCAGCAGATCCATGGGACCAGGGTTCACGGGTTCGCTCCTCCAAGGGCGCCGCACCGGGCGGTGCGCGTCCCTTGTGTTGTCGGCACGCGGAACAGCTCGGGTTAAGCCTCACTCGGGTGAGCCCGGGCACGCCGTACGCTCGCTCCGATGCGTACGTTCGGCCCTATGGCACAGCGGGATGGGCTGATAGTCGCGCTTGTCTGCCTGCTCGGCGTGACCCTGATGGCCGGGTGGTTCGCGACCGGGCATGCTTCGGCGCCGGACGACGGGCTGCTGCAGATCGACGTGCTATCGCTGCACGAAAAGGCCGACGGGGTCGAGGTTATCGATGGGCTCCCGACGATGGTCGTGCTGGCCGGGCGGTGCGACGCGCAACACCAGCCGACCTTGCAGGCCCGCTACGGCGCCGTCGTCCATCAGGCCGGCGATCCGGGTTACGCCGACCTGGCCCGCGCACTGGCCCTGCCCAAGGCGATCGAGCGCTGCGAGCCCGGCTATGTCCTGCTCGACCGCGACGGCTGGATCCGCTACCGGACCTATGACCCGGGTTGGTGGAAGCACGCGACGGAGCAG
>JBKJLP010000354.1:0-7333 GCA_046596735.1 Mycobacteriales bacterium
GCTTCTCGATGGACTGCGAGGGGCACATCGCGGATGCCCGGGTCGGCGAGGCGTTGTCCGCCCTGCGTCGAATCTGCGCCGACGTGCGCTTCCTCGGTTCGTACGCCCGCGCCGACGAGGTCGCCCCGCCGGTGCGCTCCGGGGTCGCCGACCGCGACTTCACCGACGCCGCCGCCTGGCTCGCCCGCCTCCGCACCGGCGACTAACCCTGCCGCCCATGAGGGTGGGCGAGGAATGCGCTGGACTCGCGCCGGTAGCCTCGGGACGTGATCGACCTCAAGGTGCTGCGCGCCGACCCGGACCGGGCCCGCGCCTCGCAGACCGCTCGCGGCGAGGACCCCGCGCGCGTCGATGAGTTGCTCGCCGCAGGTGACGCCCGGCGCGCCGCGGTCACCATCGCCGACGACCTACGGGCCGAGCAGAAGGCCGTCTCCGCTCAGGTGAAGTCGGCGACCCCGGAGACCCGGCCGGCGATTCTGGAGCAGGCCAAAGCACTGGCCGCCGAGGTCAAGCAGGCCGAGGTCGCGCAGTCCGCCGCCGAGGAGGCCCTCCGGCTTGCGCACCTCGCCCTCCCCAACATCATTGCCGGCACGCCCCCCGGCGGCGAGGACGACTACCTCGTGCTCGAGCAGGTCGGCGAGATCCCGACCTACGACTTCGACGTGCGCGATCACCTCGACATCGGCACCCTGCTCGGCGCCATCGACACCGAGCGCGGCGCCAAGGTCAGCGGCTCGCGGTTCGCCTTCCTCACCGGGGTCGGTGCACTGCTCGAACTCGCGCTGATCAACCTCGCCATGGCGCGGGCCGTCGACGCCGGCTTCACGCCGATGATCGCGCCGGCCCTCGTGCGCCCGGAAGCCATGGAGGGCACCGGATTTCTCGGCGCCCACGCGGCTGAGGTCTACAAGCTCGCCGAGGACGACCTCTACCTGGTCGGCACCTCCGAGGTGCCGCTCGCGGCCTACCACTCTGGTGAGGTGCTCGATGCGCTGCCCAGGCGCTACGCAGGCTTCTCGTCTTGCTTCCGGCGCGAGGCCGGCAGCCACGGCAAGGACACCCGCGGCATCATCCGGGTCCACCAGTTCGACAAGGTCGAGATGTTTTCCTACGTCGCACCGGCCGACGCCGAAGCCGAACACCAGCGGTTACTTGGCTGGGAGAAGGACTTTCTCACCGCGCTCGAACTTCCCTTCCGCGTCATCGACGTCGCGGCCGGCGATCTCGGCATGTCGGCCGTACGCAAGTACGACTGCGAGGCTTGGTTGCCGTCGCAGGAGCGCTGGCTGGAGCTGACCTCGACGTCCAACTGCACCGATTTCCAGGCTCGGCGGCTCGGCGTACGCACCCGCACCGACGCAGGCCTGGAGTCGGTTGCCACCCTCAACGGAACGCTCTGCGCGGTCGGTCGCACCATTGCCGTTCTGCTCGAGGTGCATCAGCGCGCCGACGGCTCGGTTCACGTCCCGGTCGCCCTGCAGCCACTGCTCGGCGGACGTACGGAGTTCACCCCTGTCTGAGACTCCGCGGCTCGTCGCCACGGACCTCGACGGGACCGTCGTACGCAGCGACGGGACCATCAGCGACCGCACCCGCACGCAACTGGCTGCGGTGGAGGAATCGGGCGCAGCGCTGGTGCTGGTCACCGGCCGACCTCCGCGCTGGATGCCGCCGATCGCCACCGCGCTAGGTCATCACGGGCTGTGCATCTGCGCCAACGGGGCGGTGCTCTACGACCTGCACACCGCCACGGTGGTGGGGCACTCGCTGCTCGAGGCCGAGGCGGCACGCGAGGTCATCGCGGCGATGCGGCGGGACATCCCCGGGATCACCTTTGCGGTGGAGCGGCACGACAGCGGCTTCGCACACGAGCCGGCGTACCGCCCGCGTTGGGACTCCGCCGATCCGCTGCAGGTCCTCGCGGTGGAGGAGCTCGTCAGCACCGGGGTGGTCAAGCTGCTCGCCCGGCACGAGGGCATGGCTGCTGACGAGCTGCTGGCGGTGGCGACCGCAGCGGTCGGCGCCGCGGGCACGCTCACCCATTCCTCGCACGACGGGCTGCTGGAGATCAGCGCAGCGGGAGTCACCAAGGCGAGCGGGCTGGCGGCGTACGCCGAGGATCGCGGGATCGCGGCGGCCGAGGTGGTGGCGTTCGGTGACATGCCCAACGACCTGCCCATGCTCGCGTGGGCCGGCCGTTCGTACGCCGTCGCCAACGCCCACCCCGAGGTGCTCGCGCTGGCCGACGAGGTCGTCCCCAGCAACGACGACGACGGCGTCGCGCAGACCCTCGCCCGCTGGTTCTGACCTAGAGGTACTGGCCGGTGCTCGGGTTGGGGGTTGGTGACAAGGCTCCCGGCGGCAGCGCGACCTGCCCGCCGCGCATCTGCTCGAGCTGCACCCGCGCGGCCATCTGCTGCGCAAACAGCGCCGTCTGGATGCCGTGGAACAATCCCTCGAGCCAGCCGACCAGCTGGGCTTGCGCGATCCGCAGCTCGGCATCTGAGGGCACGGCGTCATCACTGAACGGCAGTGCGACCCGGTCGAGCTCTTCGCGCAACTCGGGTGCCAGCCCCTCGCCGAGCTCCTTGATGGAGTTCTCGTAGATGCCGCGCAGCCGCGTACGCGCGCTGTCATCGAGCGGCGCTGACCGCACCTCCTCCAGCAGCTGCTTGACCATCGACCCGATCCGCATCACCTTGGCTGGCTGCTCGACCATCTCGGCCGGGTTGCGCTCCTCGGTGCCGTCCGCGGGCGGCACCTCGACCTGCCCCATCGGCTTACCTTCGGCGTCGACGATCGTCACGGTGTGGGTCTCCTGCTGCGGCTCGGTCATGTCCTCGATCTTGCCCCAACGCGCGCCGGCTGCACCTGGTGGGGCAAGGTGAGTGCGTGCCCTACGACGTGACCGCTATCCGCGCCGACTTTCCCGCCCTGGCCGAAGGGATCGCTCACTTCGACGGACCCGGCGGCACGCAAATTCCGGCCCAGGTTGCTGACGCCGTGGCCGCGACGATGCGTCGTGCCGTCTCCAACCGGCATGGCGGCTTCGCCAGCAGCGACCGGGCTGACGCCATCGTCGACGAAGCGCGGCAGGCCGCGGCCGATCTGCTGGGTGCTGACCCGCGGGGGGTCATCTTCGGCCAGTCGATGACCGCCAACACCTATGTGCTGGCGCGGGCGCTAGCCAAGACGTGGCGGCCCGGGGACGAGGTGATCGTCAGTCGCCTCGACCACGACGCCAACGTTCGGCCGTGGGTGCAGGCGGCCGAAGGTGTCGGGGCGACCGTGCGCTGGGCCGATGTCGAGCTGCCGTCCGGCGAGCTCCCGGTGGAGCAGTACGACGACCTGCTGTCCGATCGGACTCGGCTGGTTGCCGTGACCGCTGCGAGCAACGCGACCGGTACCCGGCCGGAGGTGCGGGCCATCACCAGCAAGGCGCACGCCGTGGGCGCCCTCGTCCACGTCGATGGTGTTCACGCCACGCCGCACGTTCCGGTCGACGTGTCGGCGCTCGGTGCGGATTTCTATGCCTGCTCCGCCTACAAGTGGTACGGACCGCACCTCGGGATCACCGTGGCTGACCCTGCGCTGCTCGAGACCTTGCGCCCGGACAAGCTTGTCCCGAGTGACGACGCCGTGCCGGACCGCTTCGAGTTCGGCACCCCCGCGTTCGCCCAGTTGGCGGCGGTCACCGCAGCCGTCGATTGGATCGCGTCGCACGGCTCGGGCGAACGGCGGCGCAGTCGATTGCTCGATGCCGTGGCGACGTTGGCGGCCCACGAAGCCGCCGTCTTCGGCCGCCTCCTTGCCGGACTGCGTGGTCATGCCAAGGTGACCCTCGTCGGCGACCCGGAAGTGCGCACTCCGACCGTCGCGTTCACGGTGGACGGCCGTACGCCGCAGACTGTTGCCGCGACGATGGCGGAGCACCGGGTCGCTGTGTGGGCTGGCAATTACTACGCGGTGGAGTTCATGAAGCGGGCCGGCCTGGAGGCCACCGGCGGGGCAGTGCGGGCGGGCGTGGTCTGCTACACCACCGACGACGAGGTCGACCGGCTCCTGGAGGCGCTCTAGATGGACAGCTCGCTCAGCCGAGACATGAAGCAGGTCATCGACCCGATCCACGTGATGATCTACTTCGCGCCGGAGGCCCAGGAGGAGTACGCCGCGATCGGGTTGGAGGGTCGCGCGGAGGGTTACTTTCCGCCGCGCGCTGCGCCGCTTGGCCGGGTGCCGTGGCAGGTCGTACAGGCGACGTTTTTCGGCTTTTCGCCGCTGGCCGTGCAGTTCGGGATGAACGAGGCGTGGAACAAGACGACGCCCGAAGAAGCCACCGCCGCGCGGCTGCGCGGGGCCGAGCGCGCCTTGCGTCGCATGCTCGGCGACCTGGCCGACGACACCGATCGCCTCACCGAGGCTCTCGAACTGTGTCGCACCGCCGCCGCGGCCTGTCCGGTGGCTGGTCGCCCGCTGTTCGCCGCGCAACAGTCACTGCCCGAGCCGGAGTCGCCGCTCCTGGCGCTGTGGCATCAGCTCGCGGTGCTGCGCGAATACCGGGGCGATGGGCACCTCGCGGCACTCGTTGCCGCCGACGTCGATGCGCCGCAGTCCCTGGTTCTGCATGCGGGAATGCAGGGAGGCGGCACCGCCGAGTTTCTGCAGGCCAGTCGGGCGTGGGGCCCGGAGGTCTGGGCGCAGGCAGTCGCGGCTCTCGCGGAGCGTGGCTGGGCCGACGCAGACGGCTCTCTCACCGATGCGGGGCGTACGGCCCGGGAGGATCTGGAGACCAAGACCGATCTCCTGGGATTGGCCCCGTGGCGAGCCCTGGGTGAGGGCGGCTGCGCCCGACTTACGGAGTTGCTGCAGCCGCTGACGAACGCGGTGTTGGCTGCGGGCGACCTGCCTGTGACGGCGGTGCAGGCCACCTAACTGCGGCTGGCGCACGTGCTACATCGTGAGCAGGACCTTGCCGATGTGGTTGCTCTCCTCGAGGATCCGGTGGCCGTCGGCGACCTGGTCCAGCGGCAGCACCGCGTCGATGATCGGTCGTACGTCGCCCGCGGCGATCGCCGGCCACACTCCGGCCAGCACCGCCCCGACGATGGTCGCTTTCTCGCTGGCGGGCCGAGCACGGAGCGACGTGGCATGCACCGCGGCGCGCTTGCCCAGTAGCGCCGCCAGGTCGAGCTCGCCCTTGATTCCGCCTTGCAGCCCGATGACCACTAGCCGGCCACCGGTCGCCAACGCAGAAACATTGCGACCGAGGTAAGCCGCGCCCATGTTGTCGAGGATGACGTCGGCGCCGCCGCTCAGTGACCGCACCACCTCGACAAAGTCCTCGTCGCGGTAGCGAATCGCCCGCTCCGCGCCGAGCTCCTCCGCGCGGGTCGCCTTGGCCGCAGTGCCAACGGTGCAGAACACCCTCGCGCCGTGCCGCGCGGCGAGCTGCAGCGCCATGGTGCCGATGCCCGACGTACCGCCGTGGACCAACAGCACTTCGCCCGGAGCGAGCGCTGCGAGGTCAAAGACGTTGGACCAGACTGTGCAGGCCACCTCAGGCAGCCCAGCCGCCTCGATCAGCGACACCCCCGCGGGGATCGGCAGCAGTTGGCTGGCTGGCACCGCGACCCTCTCTGCGTAGCCGCCACCCGAGAGCAGCGCACACACGGCATCGCCGATCTGCCAGCCCGCGACGTCGGTCCCGAGCGCGCTGATCCGACCCGAGCACTCAAGCCCGGGGTACGGCGACGCCCCCGGCGGCGGGTTGTAGAAACCCTGACGCTGCAGCAGATCCGCCCGGTTGACCGCGGTCGCTGCCACGTCAATCAGCACCTCACCCGCCCCCGGAACTGGGTCGGGTACGTCAGCGAGCACCATGACTTCAGGGCCGCCGTAGGACGGCAGCGTGACGGCGCGCATCAGCTCAGGAGGGCTTGGTCGAACGCAGGACGCTCGTGATGTCGGTCTTGAACGCGAAGCCGCTGACCATGCCGCTGCCCCGCGTGTGGTCGCGCACCTGGATGAGGTGTGTCTCGTCGTAGTTGATCGTGTCCTGCGCGGTGTAGGTCACGTCACCGGTGAGCTTGAGGGTGCTCTCGATGACCGAGGTCGCGGTCTTGACGCCACCGACGGTGATGGTCTCCGTTTTGGTGACCTTTGCCGTGAGGGCCGCCGTTGTCTTGCCGTCGGTCGAGGTCATCGTCCAACTCCAGGTGGCACCGACCTTGGCCGGCTTGGGTACGAGCAGCACCGGCTTGGCCGGGGCGAACTCCTTCTGGAACGCTTGGTTGTTGAGCTTGAGGTTGGCGAGCATGGTGCCGGACGCGGTGCGTACGACGGTCTGCTCGGTGCTGCCCTGGTCGCCGCCGCCGAGCACGGAGTGCTGGGTTGCTCCGGAGGGCTTGTCGACGGCGAGGTTGGTGCTCCCGTCGACCGGCCGCGAGGCTCCGGCAGTCACGGTGCCGGAGGTGTCGTAGGTATACGTGCCGGGTGACGTGGCCTGCTGGCCGCCGGAGGTGACCGGCTTGCCGTCGCCGGCGGCTGGCGGCTTGGCGGTGCTGCCTGCGCCGGATTGGGTCGTGGTGCTCGAGCCGCCACTGCTGGCTCCCGGCTGTGGTGACCCGGCAACGATGGCGCCCCCGACCTGCGGCGCCGTGGTGGCCTTAGCCGAGGCCTCCGTCGACGCGGTGGCCAGGCCGCTGGCGGGACCGCCGACCACCGGGTTGTCGACCGCACCACCGGAAGAGCCGCCGCAACCGGCGACGAGGCCGACGGCGAGCAGCGTGGCCGCCGACAGGCGGAGAGCGGAGGTGCGACGGGGTGCGAGGTGTGTGGTCACCCCGACATTGTGGACGATGTCGGTTTCCGGTGACCGGCAGGCCACCTCCGGTCAGTGCGCGCTAGCGGCGAGCCACGCGTCAAACGTGAGGGTTCCCCGCGGGCCGTCGCTGTCCGGCAGGAGCGCCCCACCGGCCATGCCGCGGCCCGTCGCACCCGGGAGTCGGAGCGGAAGGACGGCTCGCCGGACGCCGCGTGCGGCCAGGGTGCGCCGGGCCAGGTCCGGCTGGTCCAGCACCTGCGGTCCGGCGAGTTCGGGCGCCCGGCCGAGCGGCTCACCCTCGGCCAGTCGCACAAGTTCGGCCGCCGCCTCGCGAGCCGCTACGGGTTGCGTCCGCATGCGCGGGATCACCGCGATCGGTCCTCGCCGTTGAGACAGCAATTGACCGGTGAACTCGTGGAACTGCGTCGTACGGAGCACGGTTGTGGGCAACTCGCTGCCCAGGATGATCTCCTCCTGAGCCCGCTTGCCGAAGTAGTAGCCGAAGTCGAC
>JBKJLP010000440.1:0-6013 GCA_046596735.1 Mycobacteriales bacterium
ACCAAGGCCTGCGCAGCAAGGTGCGCACCTTGCTGCAGATGGCGGTCGTGCTGACCTACGGCGCCAGCGTCCCGGTCGTCAAGGTCGGCCGCCTCGCCGGGCAATATGCCAAACCGCGCTCGGCCGACATCGAGCCGCTCACCGGCCTGCCTTCCTACCGCGGTGACGCGGTCAACGACCTCTACGGCGACCGCACGCCGGACCCCACCCGGATGGTGCGCGCTTATGCCAACAGTGCCGCTGCCCTCAACCTGATCCGATCGCTCGCGATCGGCGGCTACGCCGACCTCGCCGCCGTACACGACTGGAACAACGAGTTCGTTGCGCGGTCCAAGGCCGGTCAGCGCTATGAGGTGCTGGCCCGCGACATCGACCGGGCGCTGGCGTTTATGCGCGCCTGCGGGCTCAACCTGCAGGAGATGCCGCAGACCCACGGCGTCGAGCTCTACGCGAGCCATGAGGCGCTGCTGCTGGAGTACGAGCGGGCGCTGACCCGCACCGACGAGCAGACCGGGTCGCCGTACGGCCTGTCGGGGCACCTGCTGTGGGTAGGGGAGCGGACCCGCGACCTCGGCGGCGCGCACGTCGATCTCGTGAGCCGGATGGCCAATCCGGTCGGGGTCAAGATCGGGCCGACCGCGACGCCCGAGCAGGTCCTTGCGCTGATCGACCGGCTCGACCCGCACGGTGTTCCTGGCCGACTCACCGTGATTACGCGGATGGGCGCGGGTCGGGTACGGGAGACGCTGCCACGGCTCGTGTCAGCTGTCGAAGCGAGCCGCGGACCGGGTTCGGTCGTCTGGTGCTGCGACCCGATGCACGGCAACACGACCGAAACGCCGAGCGGCTACAAGACGCGGCATTTCGACGACGTGATGAACGAGGTACGCGGCTTCTTCGAGGTGCACGCGGCGCTCGGCACGTTCCCCGGCGGGGTGCATGTGGAGCTGACCGGTGACGACGTCACCGAATGCCTCGGGGGTGCCCAGCAGCTCACCGAGGCCGACCTCGTCGGTCGCTACGAGACCGCCTGCGATCCGCGGCTCAACGACAGCCAGGCGCTTGAGTTGGCCTTCCTTGTCGCGGAGATGCTGCAACTGCGACTAGCCGGTCCGGTTCAGCCCGTCACGTTGTAGAAGACCGACGCGGTGTTACGTCCGTCGCTCGCCCGGATGCTGTGCCGTCCAGGCAGGTTGGACGGGTCCTGAGCTGCGATCGTGGTGGTGAAGCGACCGCGGGCGTCGATGGTCTGGGTGGTGCGCGAGCCGGTCTGGCGCCCCAACGGATCGAGGTATTCCAACGTGACGGCACCTCCGGGCATCCAGCCGGTACCGGAGACCGTGACCTGCTGCCCGTTGGGGCCGCTACTGGGGTCGCTCGTCAGGGTGAGTGGATCGCGGGCTGGCTCCGGTGCGGCCGACGGGCTGGGGCCGGATCGGTCCGTGGTGGTGGGTGAGGGTGCCGGCGACGGGGAGACGGTGAAGACACTGGTCGAGGGCACCGGCCCGGTCGGTGTCGGCTCGACGGTCGAGAAGGAGAACGTCTCCGACGGCAGCGGTGCGGCGGCGGCCGAGGGGACGACGCCTTGGTCGCGGACGTCCGTGCCGGTGGTGCGCACCGAGCTCGGGCTGCGGGTGGCCATCAGCCCGATGACCAGACCCAGTCCGATGGCGACGAAGAGGCCAAGCAGCAGGTAGACCGGGATCGCCCAGCGACTGCGCCGGTCCTCCTCGTCGAACTCGTCCCCGTCTTCGCGTGCGGCGAGGAGCGCGGCACTGGTCGGCAACGTCGAGCGGGCTGCGCCGTCTACGGCGGCGAGCAGCGCATTGCGCGCCGCTTCTGGCATGGCGACGACGGTCAGCCCGGCCAGCAGCTGGTGCGCCTGTTCCTGGCTGTCCCAGACGGCGCGACAGACCGGACACGACTGGGCGTGCCGGCGGGGGGTCGCATCGCGCGCAGCGAAGGCGCCGCCTTCGGCGAGCCGGGCGAGCGAGGCCAGCGCGACGGTGTGACCCGACGTCGTGGGCAGCACCTCGCCCATGCCCTGCCGGAAGCGGAGCCGGCCCCGCCCGACGGTCTCCATGGCGGCCTCGGCGTCGGTCCCGAGTGCGACCGCAAGGGACGAGGCGGGCAGGGCGTACGAGTCGCGCATCAGCAGGGCGACGCGCTCACGCTCGGGCAGCGTCTCGAGCGCCTCGGCGACCAGGGCCTGGTCAGCGTCTGCGGAGAGCAGCCCACCGCCGAGCGGTAGGTCGGACGTGCCTCCGGCCACCTGGGTGCCCAGCGCTCGGGCCCGGCCGAACCACCAGCCGACCGCGTCGCCGACCGCGTCCGGTGCGGTCCCAGCGGTGCGTACGAGGTCCATCGCGCTGGTCTCGACGACCTCCGCCGCTGGTCCCGGGGCACAGCCCAGCCGGCGCACGAAGTCGTGCACCCGGTCGGCATGGACGCGGACCGTTGCGGACACGTCCTCGGCCGAGATTCGCTGTTCGACCACGCGGAATACCTTAGGCGGGAACCGCTCGCCCATCCCGCTCATCGTGTTTCGGAGATCCGTGTCCCTCATCGACTTGCGCAGCGACACCCTGACCCGACCTACCGACGCGATGCGGGCGGCGATGGCCGCCGCCGACGTGGGCGACGACGTCTACGGCGAAGACCCGACGGTCAACGCGCTGGAGGAGTACGCCGCGGGGTTGTTCGGGCACGAGGCGGCGGTCTTCGTCCCGAGCGGCACCATGGGCAACCAGATCTGCCTTCGGCTGGTCTGTCCGGCTGCTGACGAGGTGCTCTGCGACGCCGATGCGCACATCGTCACCTACGAGCATGGCGGGGCAGCGCAGCACGGCGGGATCCAGACCCGCACGGTCCCCGGCGGTCTGCTGGATCCCGACCAGGTGCTGGCCGAGCTGCGGCTGCCCGGTTGGGGGACGGTGCCCACCCGCGCCGTGAGCGTCGAGCAGACGCACAACCGCGCTGGCGGGCTGGTGCACCCCCTGGCGGTCCTGGAGCGGTTGCGGACGCACACCGCGGACGCCGACGTTGCGCTGCACTGCGACGGCGCCCGGATCTGGAATGCGGCCGTCGCGACCGGCACCCCGCTGTCGACGTACGGGGTGCAGTTCGACAGCCTGTCGGTCTGCCTGAGCAAGGGCCTGGGGGCACCGGTGGGATCGCTGGTCGTCACCGACGCTGCTCGGGCGCAGGAGGCGCGCGTGCTCCGCAAGCGACTGGGCGGCGGCATGCGGCAGGCCGGAATCCTGGCTGCGGCTGGGCTGCATGCTCTGCAGCATCACCTCGAGCGACTGGCGCAGGACCACGCCCGCGCGGCCGCGCTCGGGGCAGCCCTTGGCGCGGTACCGGAGACCAACCTGGTGCTGCTGACAGTGCCGGACGCCTTGGACTTCGTCGCCGCAGCGCGTGAGCAGGGGGTGCTGATCGGTGCGGTCGGCCCGACCGTCGTTCGGTTGGTCACCCACCTCGACATCAGCGACGCCGACGTGCGCGGCGCCATCGAGGTTCTCGGGCCGCTGCTGCCCTAGCTCAGCCGGCTACCGGCCGCGTGGAACGGAAGGCATCCACCTCGCCGCGACCGGTGGCTGTGCGCGCCCGACCCGGCCCCCAGCTGGCCGTACTGGATGCCGTGGGTTCCGGTGACCTCGGCGCTCAAGACACCAGTCGGCGGCCGACCAGCGGCGGAAGGTCGCGGCAGGCAGCGGCCAGCAGGTCGAGCTCGTCGCCGTACAGCGCCTGCGGTCCGTCGCACAGGGCGGCCGTCGGGTCGGGGTGCACATCGACGATGACGGCGTCCGC
This sequence comes from Mycobacteriales bacterium, assembly GCA_046596735.1. Lineage (GTDB taxonomy): Bacteria > Actinomycetota > Actinomycetes > Mycobacteriales > SCTD01 > RYN-124. The sequence goes on from JBKJLP010000440.1 coordinate 3,814, forward strand.
GCCCACGGCGATGGCCGCGCGAGTCAGCGGCACCACCAGGTCGCGTCGGCCACCGGAGTGCGACGGGTCCACGATCACCGGCAGGTGGGAGAGGCTGTGCACCATCGGCACGGCCGAGATGTCCAGGGTGTTGCGCGTGCCGGTCTCGAACGTCCGGACGCCGCGCTCGCACAGGACGATGTCGAGGTTGCCGCGCTGCGCGATGTACTCCGCGGCCATGAGCCACTCCTCGTAGGTCGCGGTCATGCCGCGCTTGAGCATCACCGGCTTGCCGCACGAGCCGACGGCCTGCAGCAGAGCGAAGTTCTGCATGTTGCGCGTGCCGACCTGGAGCATGTCGGCCCACTCGGCCACCAGCGCTACGTCGGAGGCGTCGACCACCTCGGTGACCACCGGCAGGCCGGTCTCCTCGCGCACGTCGGCCAGGATCCGCAGGCCCTTCTCGCCGAGGCCCTGGAAGGCGTAGGGCGAGGTGCGCGGCTTGTAGGCGCCGCCACGCAGCAGGGTCGCGCCCGCGGCCTTGGCCATCTGCGCCGCCTGCAGCGTCTGATCGGCGGTCTCGACTGCGCAGGGCCCGGCAATGAGGGTGAAGGTGTCCGGACCGATCGGGACGCCGGCAACCTGCACCGTCGTGGCCTCGGGGTGGTGCTCGCGACTGACGAGCTTGTAGGGCTTGGAGACGCGGACGACCTCGCCGACGCCGGGCATCGCCCGCAGGTTGAGGCCCTGGAAGGCCACGACGTCGCCCACGAGTCCCACGATGGTGCGCTGCACGCCGCGGCTGATGAACGCGCTGCCGCCGGCCTGCTCGACCCGTGCGACGACGGCATCGACTTCTGCCGGAGCTGCGCCGGGACTCATCACGACGACCATGGGAATGCCTTTCCTCGACCTGCTGGACATGCAAAAAGCCCCGGGCGGTGCCCGGGGCTCACGGTGTAGTCGGTGACGCGCTCAGGCAGTCAGCGACTCGGGGGCTCGTGAGTCCCTGTCGCGATAGCGGTGAAACGCGCTCGTGTGCACGTTCAGATGTTACGCCAGCGCGGTGCACTCGCACGCCAGACTAGATTTCCAGGCGTTCCAGTCCACCCTCGGCACCGCGACGCGGTCCGACCTCAGTGAGCACCATCGCGGCGAGTGCCAGCGCTGCCCCCAGCAGCATCCGCGGACCGAGGACCTCGCCAGCCAAGGCCACGGCGAAGACCCCACCGAAGACCGGTTCCATCGTCATGATCACCGCTGCCCGGGTGGGGGACAGGTGAGCTTGCGCCCAGGTCTGCACCACGAAAGCGAGCGCTGTCGCGAGCAGGGCCGTTAACACCAGGGCAAACCAGACCGACCCGTCCGGTGGCATCGCGAGACCGCCGGGGACGGCGAACACCGCGCACAGCCCGGCCGTCGTCAGCAATTGCACGACGGCAAGCCCGTACGCGTCGTACGACGACGCCCACTTGCCCAGCGCAACGATGTGCAGGGCAAAGGCTGCGGCGCACCCGAGCGTGAGCAGTTCGCCGAACCCGATGCTGAAGCCGCGCAGGGACAGCAGACCGAGCCCGACGGTCGCGACACCCACGGCCAACCATGCGGTTCCCGACGGGGGTCGCCGCAACAGCACGGCAGCGCCGAGCGGAGTCAAGACGACGAACATGCCGGTGATGAAGCCGCTGACCGCGGCCGAGGTGTGTTGCAACCCGAGGGTCTGCAGCAGGTAGCCGCTGGCAAGCGCCAGCCCAATCACCACACCCACGCGGCGCCCGGAGGATCCCAGGCTGGCAAGCGTCCGGGGCCGGAGCGCCAACATCGCCAGCGCCGCAAGGCCGAAGCGCACCGTCAAGAAGTCGGTGACCGGGATCTTGCCGATGGCGTCCTTGACGACGACGAACGTCGAGCCCCAGATTGCTGTGATGGCCAGCAGCGCCAGGGTCGGGCGGTCACGCATCCCGGAGTGAGCAGAGCAGCTCGATGTCGCGGCGATGACCGTCCGCGTCGCCAGGGGTCTCCACGACGACGGGCACATTGCGGGTGGCGGCATGTCGGAAGAGTTCGGCGAACATGTCCTTACCGATGTGGCCCTCGCCGATCGAGGCGTGCCGGTCGCGGCCCGAGCCGAGCGGGTCCTTGGAGTCGTTGGCGTGCACCAGTCCGAGGCGCCCGCGGCCCACCGTCTTGACCAGCAGGTCCAGGGTCTTCTTGGCCCCAC
>JBKJLP010000024.1:0-3483 GCA_046596735.1 Mycobacteriales bacterium
GTGGGCCGAGCCCCCAGCAAAGCGACCGCCGCTTCCCGTTTCGCCGTGCCGACTCTCCATCAGTATGTGTCCCGCGAAGTAATCCACAACCGCCGCGACGGAGTGCCAGCCTTCGGCGGTCCAGAAGTAGGTGAGATGGGCCTGTTCAGTGACAATTAGCACTGTGGGGTCCGTCCTCCTCACCGCCGGTTCTGTACGCTCGCCGCTCTACCACGAGAGAGCACAGGGTCACAGACCGACAAGCAAGGAGACTACTGATGCAACTTGGCACAGACACACCACTGTCACCACCGCGATGCGAGCTGGAATGCGCGAGACCACTGGCCGGCGCGACCGAATGGGGCCACTCCCGAGTCAGCGTGCGGTACCCCGCACGTATCGCACCCGCCCGGCGGTAAGTTTCAGGATAGCTGTCGCGTGTGCCTCAGCTCGTGAGGCGAAGGTTTGCCCTGCTCACTGACCACGCTCCTTCGTCCAACCCCTTCACCGGAATTGTCGATCGCCCGCTCACGTGACCGATTGATGTCGTCCCTGATCTGTCCGGTCCTTCCGTTCGAGTAGTTCAGTTGCACGCCAAACGTTTCTTCGCGGCCCGTTGCCCTAGGAGCGACGATCGGCGGGCCGTCCGACCCGTGAGCCGGACCTGGGTGGGCTCGTCCGGTCTCGATCAGCCGGCCCTCCGCCTGGGGGGACCGTTCAGGATCGCGGTCACGTGAGCGTCCGCTCGCCGTCCGACGGTTCGCCGTGCGCACAGACCGTGCGTCGTCTTGTTTCCCATTCAACGTGACGCGTGCGATCCTCGTCCAATTGCGTGTGGCGCCTGACCACCGCGAGGGATGGGTGCGTTGGGCGGCATGATACACCCGCGTTCTGTTGTGTAAAATCGCGATGTCCGTGCCGGCATGGCGGGCGGCCGGTGTCGTGAACCGAATGCCACGGTGCAACTGCTCGTCGTTGTACCACTGAAGAAAGGTGGCGACCCACGCGCGGGCCGCGTCCAGACTGGCAAAGGGCGTGGTCGGATACACGGGGCAGTATTTCAAGGTCCGAAACAGCGACTCAGAAAACGGATTGTCGTTGCTGACCGACAGGCGACTGAACGAGGGCATGACGCCCAGCCGCTGCATGGTGGTCAGCATAGTCGAGCCTTTCATCGCCCCTCCGTTGTCCGCATGCACGGACACCTGATGCGGCTCGATGCCCTCCTCACGGCAAATCGTGTCGAGTAACCGCGAGGAGTGTTCCATGGATTCCTCTGCATGGACTTCCGCGCCCACGGCCTTGTGCGAAAAGACATCTACACATAAATACAGCTTAGGTTCTAACTCCAAGTGCAACACTGCAGGCCCTGATGGGCTACGGTGTTGCCATGCCAACGACATGCTATACGCACTTGAGTGACGCAGACAGCGAGACCCTGATCCTGGCCTACGGCCATTCGCTGCGGACGATGGCGAGGGTATTGGGGCGGGCCCCCAGCACCGTGAGCCGCGAGTCGGCCCGCAACACGGCGAGGGGTCAACCCTATCGTGCCTGCACCGCACAGACCCTGGCGACGGCCCGAGCCCGTCAGCCACGGCGACCGCGCAAGCTCTTGGACCCCTGGTTGTGGCAGTATGTGAGGACCCATTTGGCTGAGGGCTGCTCGCCCGAACAGATTGCTGACGCCTCCAACCCGCGTATCCTGACGACAAGCGGAAGCACCTCTCGGCCGAGACCATCTATGTGGGCCTGTATGTGTTGCCACGCGAAACCCTGCGCAGCGAACTGCTGGCGGCACTGCGTCAGGCGCATAAAGCGCGCCGGCCTCGGGCGCGGGGGACGGATCGACGCGGCCAGATCCCCAACATGACGCCCATTGCCGAGCGCCCCGCCGACGTGGCCCCCCGCTCGGTCCCCGGCCACTGGGAGGGCGACCTGATCAAGGGGGCACGCAATGGCTCCGCCGTCGGGACCCTGGTGGAGCGAACCACACGTCTGGTCATGCTGGCCAGGATGGACGGGACGGATGCACGGAGTGCCCGCGAGGGCTTTACGAGGAAACTCCGGCACGTGCCCGCGCTGCTGCGCAAAACCTTGATCTACGATCGCGGGAAAGAGATGGTCGAGCACGCACGCCTGGCCGAGCGGCTGGCGATTCGGGTGTTCTTTGCCGATCCGTACAGCCCCTGGCAACGTGGGACCAACGAGAACACCAATGGGCTGTTGCGCCAGTATCTGCCCAAGGGGACGGACTTGTCGGGCTACACCCAGCGGAACTGAACGCCATCGCGGATCGGTTGAACACGCGCCCGAGAAAATGCCCCAACTTTGCTACGCCCCTGGAAGTCTATGCGCAACTACGCCATCATTCACCCGTTCCACTTGGAACTTGAAACCGCCCAGATAAAAATACTGTCCACGAATCGGACTTAGCAGATACGTAATGTCCCAACTGAATAGTGTGCGCGGTGCCGTGACCTCGTACGCCCGTGGCCTGGCCCTACGCGAGGGCGTGGCCCGACCGCGATGCGCCAGCAACTGTTCCGTCTCAGGACGACTCTGACGCAAGGTAGGCTCCTCGGTCCGCCAGGCGTGGGACGATCTGATGCGGACTCGTATTGCAAAACTCAGGACGCGCCGCCATCGCCACCAGCTGCTCCCCGCTCCCCCGGTGACAGTGTATTGCGTGGAGCCGTGCGCGGCCCCCGGCGGCCATCCTCGACCGTGTGCGGGAGTGGCCACCGTTGGAGCGTGCGCTCGGCCACCCCGACCATCTCGCACGCCGTGTGCTGACGTGCCCCCTGCGTGACAGCCTCAGCCACCAACGCCAGCACCTGTCCACGATCCTCCACAGTCACTTTGCGGTCTCGTGTTTGTTCCCCCAGATCAAGTCGGCTTTTTTGGGAGAATGAGCAGCGCGGACGCTTCCGCCAACGCTTTATCTTTTCGCAAGATCTCGCGCTCCAGTTGGCGGATGATCTCATCCCGCGCATCTTTGGCGCACTTTGGCCTGGTCTCAAAGTGCGCCATGACCTCTGCCCGCCAGGCCGTGATCTGGTGGGAATACAAGCCCTCGCGCCTCAGATAGAGACCCAACTCGTCCTCCGCTAACCCTGCCGTCTCAACAATGGCTTTCAGCTTGGCCTCAGCCGTCCATTTCATGGGACCTCGTTGCGTGGGTGAGCGCTCACCGTACCACCGCGCTGAACCCATTTGGTCGCGGTTCTCCGTAACACGCCCGCCTTTGCACACACCGAGGTGATTGTGCGATCCCCTCGAGTGAGGATCTGGGTCACGAGGGCCTCCTTACACTCTCGTCTCTCGTCCCTCCCCCTCAGATTTTAGAAAAACCCACACAACATCTATCCTGACACAGGGGGGCGACGAAGTCCGATCATCGATAATTCTATGTTCTCCGATGAGTAAATGGAATGAATAGATGAGATTCTGAAAAGAGTCCTCACACTGGAGGTTATCAGGACAGCAACAAGGCGTTGTGAG
>JBKJLP010000097.1:0-5598 GCA_046596735.1 Mycobacteriales bacterium
GTCTACCAAACCTCAGGAGCGGGGCAGCTCGAGTCTGATCTCGGTGCCCTCGCCCGGGGCGGTGCGGACGGTCGCCGACCCGCCATGCCGGGCCATCCGCCCGCGAATCGACCCTGCCAGTCCATGCCGGTCCTCCGGCACCGCAGCCTCGTCGAACCCGCAGCCGCGATCGCGCACGAAGACCGTCACGAGTGCCGGCTCCACCTCGGCGAAGACGTCGATCGAGTCGGCACCTGAGTGCCTGACGGCATTGAGGACCGCCTCGCGCGTGGCCGCAACCAGGGCGGTGGAGCGCTCGTCCAGCTCCACGTCACCCACCATCACGACGTCGACCGCGATGCCGTGCGAGTTCTCGGTGTCTGCCGCGAGGCTCCTCAGTGCCCCCTGCAGAGATCCCTCCGCGGGCCGCCCGGCATACAGCCAGCTGCGCAGCTCGCGTTCCTGTGACCGAGCGAGCCGGGTGACTTCCGTAGGTGACCGGGCCGCCTTCTGGATCAGCGCCAGGGTCTGCAGCACCGAGTCGTGCAGGTGGGCGGCCACCTCGGCCCGCTCCTGTGACCGGATCCGCTCCCGCCGCTCTTCGCGAAGGTCGGTGGCCATCGCGAACCACCAGGGAGAGGAGAGCAGCGCCAGGCCCGTGACCACGATGACGGTGGAGAGCAGCCCCCGTCGAGCCACCTCGAGCTGTCCGCGGCTGGCCAGGAAGCCGATGGCGCCAGCGATGACGAGCGCCGCGCCGACGGTCAACCGCAGGACGGCGCTTCGGCTCGCGGTTGCCGACTTGCGCCACTCACGGCGCTGGCTGGCATCGGCTTGCTGCCAGACCAGCACTATGCCGGCCAGGGCGAGCAGTGCAGGTGCCGTGATCGTGCCACCCGGGATGAAGCGAAACGGCGAGAGCAGGAACAGCCCGATGGCGACCAGTGTCAGGAGGGCGAGCAGCTGGCCCTGCCCGCGGTTGTCCTCGCGCAGCGTGCCGCCATCCTCCTGCGGCAGGAGGACCCAGAACACCGCGTAGACGGCGAGGCCCACCCCACCGGCGATCGTCAGCGCCACGAAAGCCAACCGCAACACCGTCACCGACACACCGAGGTACGACGCCCCACCCCGCGCCACTCCACCGAGCACGCGGTGGGAGGTCGCGCGGGCGAGGCGGCGCGAGCCGACGGGGGTCATGTCACCAGCCTGCACCGGGAGAGAGCAGGGGGCCTCAGGGCATCACCCTGAGACAAACACCAGGGTCGGTCCCCGATGCGCCGAGCGGTCGCGCCGTCCAAGGTGGACCCATGACCACAACCGGAACAACACCCCCGCCGGACTCGGCGCCGCCGCCGGACTCGACATCTCAGTCGCCGCCGGACGAGCCGGCTCCGGGCTTGGCCTCTCCTGACCTCGAGCGACCGACGTTGCACACCTACCGCGGGGTCTGCTCCGCGCTGGCGCGCACGACCGGCACCGAGGTGCTGCTGTGGCGCATCTTGTTCATCGTCCTGGCGTTCTTCGATGGCCTGGGGATCTTGCTCTACCTCGTGGGTTTGCTGACGATTCCCCGCGAGGGCGAACGGCAATCGGTGACGGAGCGGCTGGTCCGCGGCCCGAATCGCGGGCTTCGCCGCGACGAGATCCTGCTGATCGCGCTCACGGTCCTCGTCGCCGGCAACATGCTCGACCACGGCAACAACCTGATCGCCCTCGCGGTCATCACCGGCATCGTCTTGCTCTTCCTGCAAGGCCGACGTGACGCGCCGCCACGCGAACCGGTGGGGACGCCGCCGCTGGTGCGACCCACCCTCCCTCGTCCTTTGGACCCGATCCTGGATACGACGTTCGACGCACCGGTGCCGCGCGCGCCGAGGCAAAAGTCAGCCCTGGGGGCACTCACCCTCGGCCTGGCGGTGCTGGTGACGGCTTTCCTGCTGCTGCTCAACACAGCGGGCAGGGCCGATATCGACGCCGAGGTCATCATTGCTGCGGCACTGGCCGTTGTCGGTGCCGGGCTCGTCGTCGGTGCCTGGTGGGGCCGCTCCCCCTTGCTGGTGCTGACGGCGGTGGCGCTGGGGCTGGCACTGGCGGCGACCTCCACCGCGGGGCCGGTCCTGGAGGCCGGCGTCGGCGAGCGGACCTGGGCGCCGACGGTTGCCTCGGACTACCGGCTCGGCGTCGGTGACGCCACCCTCGACCTGGGCAACGTGGTCCTCAGGGAGACCGGTCCGACGCACGTGACGGCGCGGGTCGACGTCGGAGGGCTCACGATCATTCTGCCGAGCGCGGTGCGGGTGTCGGTAGCGATGCACGCTGACGCGGGGGAGATCCAGCTCCCCGCCTTCGCGGACGGCCTGCTGTTCGACCGACTTCAGAACCGGGACATCAATCTCGGCGGCACGACCCTCAGCGGTCGTGATATCGACCGCGAGCTCAACAGCGGTCCAGAAGGCCCCACTCAGATCCGGGTCGACGCCAGCGTCCGACTCGGCCAGATCACGGTGATCCGCCGTGGCTGACACCACATCAACGCACCAGGAGCCGAACATGACGGAGCAGCAGCAACCCCCGATGCCTGCGTATCACGATCAGGTCGTTGCCGAGCACCAGGAGCGGCACCCGTTCCGTGCAGGCTCCTTCACGATCGGAATGCTGGCGCTTCTCGTCGCCGGTCTGTTCCTCATCGACGACGTCGGCCTCAGCGACGTCGACGCCGGTGTCGCGGCAGCTGTGCTCTTGCTCGTGGCAGGTGCGGCGCTGGTGCTCAAGACCCTGTCGCGCCTGGCAGGTCGGCGTGCACACGGCTGAACTGCACGAAGTCGCGTGGGCTGCCATCTCGTGATCGGCGGGCACTTCGGGCGATGCCCTCGCGTGTGAAGCCGGCCCGTTCGGCGACGAGCTGGGACGCGATATTGGCAACGTCGGCGACGAGCTCGACCCGCTGGATGGCGAGTGTCTCCAGGCCCCAGTCGGCACAGAGCCGGGCGGCTCGACTGGCGACTCCCTGACGGAGCGACCATGGCGCCGTCCAGTAGCTGACCTCCGCTATCCCCAGCGCGCGCTGGCGAAGCTTCAGTCCCGAACCACCGATTAAGGCGCCGGTTGCCGCATCGGTCACCGCGAACTCCGCACCGCCGCCTTCTGCCCAACCCTGCATGGCGATGTGCTCGATCCAGTGCTCGGCGTGCTCTTCGGTGTAGGGCAACGGAACGCTGCGGAAGCGCGCCAGTTCTGGGTTGTTGCACGCAAGCACAGTGTCGGCCACATCGGCGACGGCCCAAGGGCGCAGCGTCACGACCCCATCGGTCAGGGTGGGCGGCGGCGGGAGCGGTCGACGGTCGATGACGTCATCGGTGGTGAGCAGCGCGCCGGTCCAGCAGTCGAGGTGGCCACCACGTTGGTGCATCCCCTGCCGCGTGACGCCCTCGACCCTGAACCCGCACTTCTGGGCCACGGCACGCGAGGCCCAGTTGCCGACTGCGGCAACCCACTCGATGCGACGCATGCCCCGTTCGGCGAAGCCCCACTGGCAGATCGCCGTCACCGCCTCAGTGGTCACCGATCGGCCCCGCGCCCACGGCGCACACCAGTAGCCCACCTCGCAGCGATCGCCCTTGATCAGGTGCAGACCGACGGAGGCGAGCACCTCGCCCGTTGCGGCATCGACAACCGCGAAGGGCGTCCCGGTGCCCGCTTCCCACTCCGCTGGTGCCAGCGTGGTGACCCACGCGCGTGCATCGGAGTGGCTGTAGGGGGACGGGACGGTGGTCCAGCGTTGGATCTCGGCGTCTTGGCACGCGGCGAGCACGACGTCCTCGTCCGTGGGTTGCCAAGGTCGCAGCTGGAGCCGGCCGACAGAGATCACCGTCACGGTGTCCGCCCACCGAGGGGGAGCACGTCTGAGCTGAGCAGGCTGTACTGCACGAAGTCGCGTTGACTGCCATCGCGATCGACTCGTGCGCCTCGGGCAATTGCTTCGCGGGTGAAGCCGGCCTTCTCGGCCGCACGTTGCGACGACAGGTTGTCGACGTCGGCGAGCAGTTCCAGTCGGTTCAGACCAAGGGCGTCGATGGCCCACCGCGACAGGAGCGCCGTGCCCCGAGAGGCCGCGCCGCGACCCCGAGCCCAGGGTGCGGTCCAGTAGCCGACCCCAGCGCGGCCGTGTGCGCGGTCTTTGAGGTACAGCCCCACTTGGCCCAGCACTTCGCCGCCGGCAGCGGCTGTCGCTGCTAAGGCGACCGCCGATCCGGAGGCCCAGCCCTGCGGCACTGTTGTCGTCAGCCACGACTCGGCATCGGCGAGCGTGTAGGCTCTCGGCATGGCGGCCAGCCACCGCGCCGTCTCCGGGTCGTCGCAAGCCCGCGCCACGTCCGGGGCATCGGCCAGCGACCAGGGACGCAGAGTCACCACCCCGTCGGTCAGCGTTGGTGGCGCCGGCAAGGCCCGGCGATCGGTCACCTCGTCGGTCGCGAGCAGAGCCGCCCGCCAGCCATCACTGCGCTCGCCCCGCTGCACGAGCCCCGACCGCGCCCTGCCCTCAAAGGTGAACCCGCACTTTTGCGCCACCGCAAACGATTCCCAGTTGCCTACTCCCGCGGCCCACTCGATCCGGGCCAGCCCGAGTGAGGCAAACCCCCATCGGCAGAGGGCGTGCACTGCGTCAGTCGTCACGCCCTGCCCGCGAGCGGCAGGGGCGCACCAGTAGCCGACCTCGGCTGAGCCCTCGCGAATGTCGAACAGCACGATCGAGGCCAGCAGCGACCCGGAGGTGACGTCGATGACGGCGAAGCTTGCCGCCGTACCGGCTTGCCATCCTTGGGGTGAGGTGTGGGTGACAAAGGCGCGAGCCGCGGCACGGGTGTAAGGGACCGGCACCCTGGTCCAGCGCTGGATCTCAGGGTCCTGGCAGATCTCGAAGACGGCATCCTCGTCGGCTGCCTGCCACGGGCGCAGGTGCAGACGGCCGGCGGTGATCTCGACGGGCTCCATGCGGGCAGCCTGCCAGGGGACGCCAGGGCGGTGCGAGTCGTTTGCCGCCTAGGATCGGCCTCAACCAGACGAGGGAGTCGAACAGCCGTGGTGCTTTCCAGGATGCTTCGGGCGGGCGAGGGCAAGACCCTTCGCCGGCTGAAGGCGATCGCTGACGCGGTCAACGACATCGAGGACGACATCAAGAAGCTCAGCGATGCTGAGCTGCGCGCTGAGACCGACATCTTCCGTCAGCGACTGGCCGATGGCGAGACGGTCGACGACTTGCTTGTCGAAGCCTTCGCGGTCGCCCGCGAGGCCGCCTGGCGCACGCTCGGGCAGCGGCACTTCGACGTGCAGGTCATGGGCGGCGCGGCGCTGCACCTGGGCAACATCGCCGAGATGAAGACCGGTGAGGGCAAGACCCTGACGTGCGTGCTGCCGGCGTACCTCAACGCCCTCGAGGGCAAGGGCGTGCACGTCGTGACCGTCAACGACTACCTCGCCCGTCGTGACGCCGAGACCATGGGTCGGGTGCACCACTTCCTCGGCCTCGAGGTCGGGGTCATCCTGGCCAACGAGAGCCCCGAGCAGCGCCGGCCCATGTACGCCTGCGACATCACCTACGGCACCAACAACGAGTTCGGC
>JBKJLP010000204.1:0-3943 GCA_046596735.1 Mycobacteriales bacterium
TTTGATCGGTAGCTGACCGTAGCTACGAGGGTGGATGGACTCGTGAGAGCGCTCGCACTCCACCCCGTACCGGTCCGCCCCGGCTACTTGGTGTCCCGACGAGGCGACTCGTGACCAGGCGCGATGGTGTCCGAGTCGCGCAGCCGGCCGTCGCGGCCCTTGATGCGCAGCTCGCCGCCACCGGAGTTGGCCACGATCGGCCGCGCGGCGTCGACGGCCTGCTGCTGAGTGTTGGTGACGACGCTGGCACGCTGATGGCCGGGCGCGACCACCTCCCACCGTCCGTCGGGACGGGGCTGGACGATGCGTTGGTTGGGGCTGGACTTACGGGTTGCCATGAGGCGCTCCTGATCATCGGTTGTGGCGACTGGCGCGGCCGCCCTTGGCTTCTGACTCCCCTGACGCCACGACTCCGGCGGTTTCCAACGACGTCTCCAAAGAGGTCCGCGAACTCCTGGCTGAGCGCGTGAGGCCCGCGCGTCGCCATACTGGCCCGGTGCAGATCGGAGAGGTCCTCCTGATCGACGACATGGTCACGGGCTTTGACGACAACAAGCCGCAGCGTCCATGCATGGTGATGCGGGTCGTCGGCCCGCCGCGGGCCGGCGCCTGGGTCGTGCCGCGCTCAACCCAGGGGCGCCAGGGCACCTTTGTGGCGGCGGGCGCCCTTCCGGGCCTCAACAAGGACGGACGGTTCATGTTCCTGCCGCACTTCGCCGCCGCCGCCGACCTGGCTGACTGCCGCAGCCTCGGGGTGCTGGACGCCGTCGACCTCGACCGCGTGATGGCCAACGTCAACGACGTTGTCATCGACCTGGAGCTCGACCAGTGAGCCTGCTTCTTTCCGCGCACGATTTCGCGCGAGCGCGCGAAGCGGCACGGGCGGGCACCGTGACGGCGGAACTCTACGGCTGGCTCGGCCGCTTGGTACTGGTGGCGCAGGCGACGCGCACACTGGCGCCGGCACCGGTGCCCGGCGGGCGCTGGGATGATCCCGACGCCGTAGCCGAGACAGTGCAGGCGTGGCTCGAGGAGTCGCTACTGCGAGGCGGCATACTTCAGGCCTTCGACGTTTGCCAGACCCCACGCGCGCTCTCGCGCTACCTGGAACGCGCGCTGCGCAACTGGCTGGTCGCCCGCAGCCGCCGTCGCAGCGGCCCGCGCCTGCTCGAACGCGCGGCCGAGCTCATGGGTGACGATGCGCTCTTCTCGCTGCTACGCGATCACCCGGCGACCGCCGAGCGCTGGTGGGGCTTGGCGGCATGGCAGGAGCCGCAGCTCTTCGCCGGTCGCGAGGCGGAGGTGATAGCCGCCGCTTGGGCGTTGGGGGACTTTGCCCTGCTGCGGTATCCCTCCAGCGAACGCAGCGACCCGGTGCTCAGCACGCCGGACCTGCAGCGCTACCTCGCCGGTCTCCTAGAGCGGATGGGACAGGGCTTGAGCGGACGGCTGCTGGGCGCCTCGTTCCGCGACCGGTTCGCTTACGCCTACGCTGCGCCCGGCGTCGCTCTGGACGAGGCTGCCGAGCTGACAGAGCCGTCGTCCCCCGCTGAGGAGGCGCAGATCGCCGCAGCCGCACGCGTGGCCCTGGCAGCGCTGTCGGGCCGCCAGCTGCGCGTGCTGCTCGAGCGCCCCATGGGCACGCTCGAGGATCTCGCGCGACGGCTCGGTGTGAGCCGAGGGACGATCGACAACGAGTACCGGCGCGCGTTGCTGAAGCTTCGAGAGGCCGCGCCGTCAGACGACGCGTTTGACGCCGTACTGGAAAACGTGCTCCTTCTGGCGTCTGAGGGGACGAACGGATGACCTCGGCAATGAACTGCCTATCGCTCATGGAATTGCTTGATGTCCGCCTCGGCGCGGTCGACGCCTACGCGGCCGCGCATCTGGAGGACTGCCCGCGCTGCCAGGCGCTCCTGGCCGACCTACCCAGAGAGCTCGCGCTGCCGGAACTCCCTACGCCACGACACCGCGAGCCGGTGCGGGCACGGCTGCCCGCACCAATCGCACGCGTCGGTACCGGCGCGCTGTGGCGCGCGGTCGTGCACCCCGACAGCGACTTCGCCTGGGTGGTGGCCATTATCGGTCGAGCCCCCGACGCCGAGGACCGCGTGCTGGTCGCCCCAGTGGTCGGCGACGTGGCACTGGCTACGGACGCCGACCTGCTCCTGGACAGCACGGCTCTCGGCTATGCGGCGTTCGCCGACCTGGCAAACCTCGGGGCGATCGTCGAGACACAGCTGATCGAGCCGCTCGCCGAGCTGCCTGGGCTTACCGCGGAAGCACTCGTTGCTCTGTACCGAGCAACCCTCGGTGCCGGGCAGCCAATCGCCTCCGAGCTCACGGGCACGCCAGTGCTCGACGAGAACGATCCTCGGTTGCTAGCCGCCGCCGAGCGCCGCGAGGCGTTGCGGTCGCTGTGGCGCACCGCCGACGCACAGGTTGAAGACCTCGAGGACGACGCCGAACGAGCCGAGCCAACAGCTGCGTCTCCGTCAGCTGCACCGATCAGCCTCGCGGCGATGCTCGAGGCGAGATTGACGGGCCCCAACGCGGAGTGGGACCGCTCGACGCTGCTAGCGAAGTCGGGGGCCGACGGCGCCAACGTCGATGCGTTCCTCGCTGACCGCCTGGACGTCACCGACAAGCGAGACGTAGTGGACCTTGCACAGGTGCTTTACAGCCTGCGCCTTCCCTGGGACGAGGCAGAGCCCGCCGTGGTGATCACCTTGACGCGGTCCAGCGGCGGCTCCCGCCAGGCCGAGGGCCCGACGCTACCTATGGCGGCACGCGCGCGCCCGGGCACGAGCGAGGAGGAGGTCGCCGAGCACCTTTACGCGGATCAGAGCTCGATCGACACCTCGGCAGTCGCACGCCAGCAGGAGATCGCGCTCTACGTCGCTGAACTCCGTCGCGCGCTCGACGAGCTGGAGTAGACGTCGACGGCTCACTCGCCAGTTACACTCCCGTCGAGCTTGTGGGTCACAGCGGCGATGCGTAACACGTCGCGGCTGACCTTGAACAGATCGCGCAACGCGCGAGCGTCGGTTGTGCTGCGTAGCGCCTCGCGGAGCATGGGACCGGGCACAAGCAGCTCCCCGGCGAAGGCGTCAGCCTCTTGCTCGGCCGTCTGGCCGTCCCCGTGCGTGGTGCCCAGGAAGTGGTGCCCGAGCTCGTGAGCCACCGAGAACCGCTGTCGGACCGGCGGCTCGTCGGCGTCGACCTCGATCACGTCACCGACCAGCCGGGCGCTCAGACTGCCGAGCCTGTGACTGGGACGAACCGTGAAACCAAGCGTGCGCGCGATGGCGTGCACCACCACGGGCGGACGCACGAACCCGTGGTCGTGCGTGACCTGTCGTGCCTTGGCGCGGGCATGGCCCGGATGAGCACGGTCCTCCGCCGGTAACAATGACCCGCTGAGTTCCTCGGGCAGTACGTCATGAACGCCGACAACCTCGGTTGGTGAACCGCACTTCTCGCAGTCAGCCCCGACGGCCAAGTGCGACGGCTCAAACCAGGTGTGCCCGCACTCCTCTTCCGTACACCGCAGCAACGGCATGATCAGGATTGTGCCAAGCGGTCGCGGGCACGAACGCCAGCCTTCCTCAAGAGCCGGGACGTGTGCAGTCTGCTCGACTTGGTGCGACGGCGCGGAGCGTGTGCTTGAGCCGCGGTGGGCGCCGAGTTCGGCTCGCGACGAGTGAGAACCCCTCACTGACGCCCTGGCGCACGTTGTGCTCGAACCCAGTCCTCCAGGTCCGACCGGAGGAACCGCACATGGCGCCCAACGCGCACGCAGGGAAGCCGGCCGTTCCGCACGGCCTCGTAGACCCACGAGGTGCGGACCGAGAGCAGCGCCGCAGCGTCCGATGCCGTGAGCAGCGGCTCACCGAGCGACACCGGCTGGGGGTCGACCGGAAACCTCATTTGACGAACATCG